>NZ_JALAGY010000088.1 GCF_022712195.1 Corynebacterium sp.
CCCCCACGTCGGGGGAGAGGGTGCGGCTAGTCGGAAACGGCGCGGGTGTCGCGGCCCTCGCCGAACTTCAGGTTGTCGCGGACCTCGATGGACCGGATGTCCTGTTCGTCCTCGAGGATGCGCAGCTTACGAAGCGCATTGCGGGAGTGGAGCTGCTGACGGGTGGCCACCAGGTGCCACCGGTTCGGCGACAGGGTGTTCAGACCCCAGCTGTAGGCGGCGACGAAGCGGTTGCGGAAGCCGACCATGAACATCAGGTGCACGGCGAGCCACATGAACCAGCCGACTGGACCGGAGATCTCCGACTTGCCCAGCTTCACCACGGCGTTGAACCGGGAGACGATGGCCATGGTGCCCTTGTCGAAGTACTTGAAGTCGGGACGCTCGGTGCTGCCCTCCTCGACCTCGGCACGGATGACGGAGGCCGCGTGCTCGCCACCCTGGATGGCGACCTGCGCCAGGCCCGGCAGCTTGTCCAGGCTCATCATGTCGCCGACGACGAAGATCTCCTTGTGGTCACCCACCGAGAGGTCGTTGTTCACCGGGACCCGCCCGGCGCGGTCGGCCTCGACACCGTCGATCTGGTCGGCGATGTGCTTGCCCAGCGGGCTCGCGGCGACACCGGCGGACCAGATCTTGCAGTAGGCGGCGACGGTGGTCTCTTCGTCGGTCTTCATGTTCTTCCAGGTCACCCCGTCGCGGTCGACGTTGGTCACCAGCGAGTCGGTGACGACCTCGACGCCGAGCTTCTCCAGGGTCTTCTGCGCCTTACGGCCGAGCTTCTTGCCGAAGGGGGGCAGGACCTGCGGGCCGCCGTCGACGAGGAGGATACGGGTCTGCTCGGTGTCGGTGCGGCGGAACTCGTTGCGCAGGGTGCGGTGGGCCATCTCCGCCAACTGGCCGGCGAGCTCCACGCCGGTGGGGCCGGCACCGACGATGACGAACGTCAGCTGGCGGGCCTTCTCGGCGGGGTCGTCGGTGATCTCGGCGCGCTCGAAGGCACCGGTGATGCGGGCGCGGAGTTCGAGGGCGTCGTCGATGCTCTTCATGCCGGGGGCGAACTCGGCGAAGTGGTCGTTGCCGAAGTAGGACTGGCCGGCGCCGGCGGCGACGATGAGGGAGTCGTACTGCAGGACGACGTCCTTGCCGCCCAGGTCGGCGGTGATGACCTTGTCGTCGACGTTGACCTCGCGCACTTCGGCCTTGATGACCCGGGCGTTGCGCTGCTTGCGCAGGATCTGACGGATTGTCGGGGCGATCTCGCCCGAGGAC
The DNA here is from genome assembly GCF_022712195.1 of Corynebacterium sp. Classification (GTDB taxonomy): domain Bacteria; phylum Actinomycetota; class Actinomycetes; order Mycobacteriales; family Mycobacteriaceae; genus Corynebacterium. The sequence goes on from NZ_JALAGY010000088.1 coordinate 1,273, forward strand.
AGCACACCGGTGGCCACCTGGTACAGCAACGGCTGGAAGAGGTGGTGGTTGGTGCGGTCGATGATCGTGACGTCGACGTCGGCGCCGGCGAACTTCCTGGCGGCGAACAGCCCACCGAAGCCTGCGCCGATGATGACGACGTGGTGACGGCCGGACGGCCGGAAGGGGGTGGTGGTTGTCATATCAGCGAAACTCCTCGTTCTGCGGTGACCGCGACGCGCTCGTCGGTGTGGGCGCCGGTGGTCATCACGTGTTCTCTCTGCGTTGTGTCTTTAGCACTGCTGCGTGTTCTACAGGGGGTCGGTGGACGCCGGTGTAGTGTCGTCAGCCGACGGACCTCCCGGTCGCGTCGGACCTGAGTGCCCATACTAGTGCCTGTCGGCGATGTACTCATCACGCGGGCAGGATGCGGTCAACTCTCGACGGGCCCCTTTCTGTTTCGGGTGCAACCGGGGGTGGGTGTTAGTTTTTCTCGGAAATGTACGGTACCAGCTGAGGACGGAGGCAGAGGTGGCACCACCTGTCGACGACGGCCGTCGCCGTCGCGACCCGCGGGACAGTCGGGAGACCTACGTCGACCCGGAGCGCTGGCCGGGGGTGGCACGTCAGCCGGAGGCCCCGTTTCTCGGACGCCGGGCCGTCAGTCTGCAGCAACGCCTGGAGGACCTGACCCAGGAGCACGGTGTGGCGTTGACGGCGGGCGCTGTACCGCGGTTCGTCGTGGACGACGGGCTGGTCCTGGACCGTGTGGTGGACTCGGGGTGGCTGGGCCTGGCCGAGGGGTACATGGCGGGGGAGTGGACCGCCGAGCCGTTGCCGGAGGTCCTGGGGGTGCTGCTGATCCAGCCGCTGGAGGGCGGGTTCGGGCGCACGTTGTCGCGTCGTCGGCGGCGGGTGTCCGGGCACGTCCGTGCGGGGGACCTGCCGGACACGCTGGTGGACATCTACGCCGGCCGCTACCGTGCCACCGGCTCCGCCCTGTTCGCCTCGGGGACCAGGACGTCCGAGGTGGAGAACCCGGACCAGGCCGGACACCGGCCGCCCGTGACCGTCCGGTACTTCGACGCCCCCACCGACCCCGCCCTGGTCGACCGGGCGGACCTCGACTCGGCCCAGCGCCACCGGATCAACGCCATGCTGGACGAGGCGCAGGTCGGCCCGGGGCACCGGGTGCTGGAACTCCCCTCGTCGGGAGGGGCGCTGCCGGTGTTGGCGGCGCAGCGTGGCGCCCACGTGGACGTGTTGACCTCCGACGTCGAGCACGCGGAGAGGGTGCGCGCCTACGCCCACGACGCCGGCGTGGGCGGCGCGGTGAGGGTGCAGACCATCCGCGGGCCGGTGCCGTCCCCCCGGCAGTGGTCCGGCACCTACGACGCGGTCTTCAGCGTGGAACGCATGGAGACCCTGGGGGACGACGGGACGATCCACTTCCTCCGGTCGGTGGAGCGCATGCTGGCGGACGACGGGATCGCAGTGGTCCAGTCGGTGGTGCGGGTGCCGGACTCCGGGCTCCCGGAGGAGACCGTCGGCGACAGCCTGGACGTGATGCGCGCCTACGTGTGGCCGGCGGTGGAGTACCCCACCGACGAGCACGTGCTGACGCAGGCGAACCGGGCCGGTCTGCGGCTCACCGCACGCAACCGCATGGGGTCGCACTACGCGACGACGTTGGCCCTGTGGCGTTCGGCGTTCAATGCGCGGGAGCGTGCCGCTGCGGCGGCCGGTTTCGACGCGGTCTACCGGCGGCTGTGGGACTACCAGCTCGCCCTGCACGAGGCGCTGGCCCGCGCCGGGGCCCTGGACTGCGAGCAGTTCGTGTTCCGGCGCTTCTGAGGTTCGCCGCTACACGGTGTAGAGGTCGGCGTCCCTGGTCTCCGGCATGAGACGGATGGCGATCAGGCTGATCAGGACGACCACGCCCAGGTAGACGCCCACGGCCCACGGCCCGTGTGAGGTCGCCAGGGCCACGGCGATGAACGGGGCGACCGCGGCACCGAGGATGGACGCCAGGTTGTAGGCGATCCCGGAGCCGGTGTAACGGACGTTGGTGGGGAACATCTCGGGCAGGACGGCGGACATGGAGCCGAATATCAGGCCCATCAGGAACATTCCGATGCCCAGGAAGACCCCGGCCTTGAGCTCACCGGACGTCGCCGGGTCGAGGAAGGCCTGGAAGGCGCAGCTGTAGGCCAGGACCAGCACGGAGACCGCGGTGAGGTAGCGGCGTCGTCCCACGGTGTCGGAGAGGTGGCCGGCCAGGGGGACGCCGACGACGAAGAACAGGACCGTGACCAGCTGGATGACGAGGAAGTGGTTGTAGGGGATGCCCAGGCCTTCACCGGCCTCGCGGTCGCCGATGCCGAAGGACAGGAACCAGGTGGTCACCAGGTAGAACAGCGTGTAGGTGGACACCATGACGAAGGTGCCGAGCAGGACGGGGCGCCAGGCGGTGCGGAACACCTCGACGGTGGGGACCTTGACGTCCTCGCCCTTGTCGAGGGTGTCCTGGAACACGGGGGTCTCCTCCAGCTTGAAGCGCACGTAGAGTCCGACGACGACCATCACCGCGGACAGCAGGAACGGCACCCGCCAGCCCCACGTCATGAACGCCCCGCCAGGTTCGCCGTGGGTGTGGTCCAGGGCGAGGACGAGGATGAGGAACAGGCCGTTGGCCAGGATGAACCCGAACGGCGCCCCGAGTTGGGGCCACATGGCGGCGCGGGCGCGCTTGCCGTCCTCGGCGTTCTCGGTGGCCAGTAGGGCGGCGCCGGACCATTCCCCGCCCAGTCCGAGGCCCTGGCAGAAGCGCATCAGCGCGAGGAGGGCGGGGGCCCACAGTCCGATCTGCTCGTAGGTGGGGAGCAGGCCGATGATGAACGTGGCGATTCCCATGGTCAGCAGGGCGCCGATCAGTGTCGCCTTGCGTCCGATGCGGTCACCGAAGTGTCCGAAGAGCACCGAGCCCACGGGGCGGGCGACGAAGGCGAGTCCGAAGGTGGCCAGCGACGCCAGGAGCCCGACGGTGGAGTTCTCGTTCTCCGGGAAGAACAGGTGGGGGAAGACGATGATCGCCGCGGTGGCGTAGGCGTAGAAGTCGTAGAACTCGATCGTCGTCCCGATGGTCGAGGCGATGATGACGCGGCTCTTCTTGTTGCCGGTGGCCTGGCCGGACGGTGGCGACGACGGTGGATCGGAGTAGTCGGAGTGGTCGGTGAGGGAGGTGGTCATGGAGCGGCTGTGCTTCTCTCTTGGGGGACGTGTCGTGTGTCAAGGACGCTCAGCGAAACTACTCTTCCCACACAGCGAACGCAAACGTCCGATGGGTGGGATACGTCGGTCTGTCGCCGCGACGGCACGCAGCACCTAGACTGCTTTTGTATGGGAGAGAAGCCAGCAGACACAGAGACACCCGTGATCATCGTCGGCGCCGGCCTCGCCGGCCTCGTCGCGGCCCACGAGGCGCAGAAGGCAGGACGGCAGGTGCTGATCCTCGACCAGGAGAACCGCGCCAACCTCGGCGGGCAGGCCTACTGGTCGCTCGGTGGGCTGTTCTACGTCGGCAGCCCGGAACAGAGACTCATGGGGATCAGGGACTCCGAGGAACTCGCCTGGCGCGACTGGCGCAACTCCGCGGACTATGACGACGGGGACGACGGGGACGACGGGGACGCCGGGCACGACCACTGGCCGCGGAAGTGGGGACGTGAGTACGTCCGGTTCGCGGCGACGGAGAAACGCGGCTACCTGCGTTCCCTGGGACTCAACGTGCTGCCGACCGTCGGCTGGGCTGAACGCGGCAGCGGCGACGCCTCCGGCCACGGAAACTCGGTGCCGCGGTTCCACCTCACCTGGGGTACCGGCCCCGAGGTGGTGCGGGTCTTCCGTGAGCCGCTGCTGGAGGCGGAGAAGCGGGGGACGGTCCGTTTCGCCTTCCGGCACCGGGTCGACGAACTCATCGTGGAGGACGGTGCGGTGACCGGCGTGCGGGGAAGCGTGCTGGTCCCGTGTGACGATCTCGGGCGAGGTGTCGCCTCGCCCCGCGAGGTGGTGGACACCTTCGAGTTCAGGGGAGCGGCCGTGGTGGTCTCCTCGGGCGGGATCGGGGGAGACCTGGACCTGGTGCGACGGTCGTGGCCGACCGAGCGTTGGGGGGAGTGCCCCGACGACATGGTGGCGGGGGTGCCTGCACACGTCGACGGCCGGATGATCGGCATCTCGACCCGGGCCGGCGCGTCCACGGTGAACACCGACCGGATGTGGCACTACACCGAGGGTATGGCGAACTGGGACCCGGTGTGGCCCGCCCACGGTATCCGCATCATCCCCGGACCCAGCACACTGTGGTTCGACGCGGAGGGGCGGCGACTGCCCACCAACATCTTCCCCGGCTCCGACAACCTCGCCGCTCTGGAGCACATCGGCCGCACCGGACACGGGTACAGCTGGTTCGTGCTGGACAAGACCATCGCGGACAAGGAGTTCATCTTCTCCGGGTCGGAGCAGAACCCGGACCTCACCGACAAGTCATTGCGCAAGCTCGCCGGCAAGATCGGGCCGGGGACCCATGTCGCGGTGCGAAACTTCATGGAGCACGGGGAGGACTGGGTCATCGCCGATGACGTGGAGACCCTGGTGGACGGCATGAACGCCCTCACCGGTGACGACGCGCCGGTGATCGACGCCGGGGCGCTCCGCGCGCAGATCGAGGACCGTGACAGCCAACTCGACAACAGGTTCTCCAAGGACGCCCAGGTCAACTACCTCGGCACGGCGCGCAGGTTCCTCGGCGACAAGATCGTGCGGGCGGCCAGACCGCACAGGATCCTCGACCCCGCCCACGGCCCGTTGATCGCCGTGCGGCTGCGGATCGTGACCCGCAAGACCCTCGGCGGCATCGAGACGGACCTGTCGGGACGCTGCCTGAGGTCCGACGGGACCGTGCTGCCCGGACTCTTCGCCGCCGGTGAGGCGGCAGGTTTCGGCGGTGGGGGCATGCACGGCAAGAACGCCCTGGAGGGGACGTTCCTCGGCGGGTGCATCCACAGCGGGAAGCGGGTCGGCGAGGCGTTGGGCCGGGGGGAGGAACGCGCCGGGGTCTAGGAGGCGTCTCCTCCGGCCGGGGTGCCGGACGGGGTGATGACCGGGAAGTCCGACCAGGGGAAGTCGATCCACTGGTCCGTCTTCTTCCACACGTAGTCCGGCTTGATGATCGAGCGCGACTTCTCGTAGATCACCGCGGTGCGGGCCTCCGCGACGGTCTCGGCGCAGAACTCCTGGACGAGTTCCAGGGTCTTGCCGGAGTCGGCGACGTCATCGGCGATGAGGACCTTCATCCCGGACAGGTCGACGGCCTCCGGGGTCGGGGGGAGCATCACCGGCTGGTCCAGGGTCTCGCCGACCCCGGTGTAGAACTCCACGTTGATCACCGAGACGTTCTTTATGCCCATGGCGTACCCCAGGGCGCCACCGATCAGGAGGCCGCCCCGGGCGATGGAGAGGATCAGGTCGGGCTTGTAGTCGTCTACGACCGTCTGGGCCAGTTCCTTGATGGCGGTGCCGAAGAGGTCGTAGGTGAGGATCTCGCGGTCAGTGTTCGAGGGGCTCGTGGGGCTCATAACGCCTTATCGTATCGTGTGCCTGCCCCGGGCGTGACAGGCTAGTCCCGGTTTCGTCCACGGGGCTCGGGGCCGCTCCCGGTGCTCCCGGTGTCCTCGTCCCCGATGTCGTCGGCTCGTCCCGACCGGGTCCACCCGTCGGCCCAGGTGCCGGACCCGTAGTCGTAGCCGACGTCGTTGCCGTCCTCGTCGGTCCGCCGGTACCAGTCGGTGACCCGGTTCGCGGTGGAGTCGAAGTGGGCCCCGGCCCCTGCACCACCCTCGGTGCGGGAGACGGAGAGCTCGAAGTCGTCGCCGTGCTCCTGCATGCCCTTGACCACCGCGTTCTGGATCGCGGACCGGGCGTAGTCCCGTCGGATGGCGGCCGGGTCGGTGGAGAGGTCCTTCACGAACGCGACGGCCAGGACGATCAGCACGACGGAGAACGGGATCGCGATGAGGATCGTCAGGTTCTGCAGGCCCGTCAGTGCGGTCTCCCCGCCGGTGAGCAGCATGACCACCGCGATCCCCATCATGCACAGTCCCCAGAAGACGATGACGAGTTTGCGTGGGGAGGGGTTGCCCCGCTCGGACAGCGTGCCCATCACCAGTGACGCGGAGTCGGCCGAGGTGATGAAGAACACCGCGAGGACGAAGACGATGATGAACGGGGTGACCGAGCTCAACGGCAGGTTGTCGAACAGTGCGAACAGCACCTGCTCGGGAGAGGACTCGCCGTCGACTCCCTCCCGTCCGTCCCGGAAGAAGCTGATCGCCGTACCGCCGAAGATCGTGAAGGCGAGGATGAGGATGAACGTCGGTGCCAGTGTGGTCACCAGGGCGAACTCGCGGATCGTGCGTCCGCGGGAGATCCGGGCGATGAACAGGCCGACGAACGGCGTCCACGCGATCCACCAGGCCCAGTAGAACGCCGTCCAGATGGACTGGAACGCCAGGGTGTCCTCACCCCAGGACAGGGAACGGCCCATCATGTCGAGCATGTTGTCGGCGTAGGCCATGATGCCCGAGGGAACGAGGTTGAGCAGGAAGAGCGTCGGCCCGAGGATGAAGGTGAACAACACCAGTCCGAGGGTCAGCGTGATGTTGAGGTTCGACAGGTAGCGGATGCCACGGGCGGCACCGGACACCGCGCTGAGGATGAAGCACAGGGTGAGGACACCGATGATCATGATCAGGACCGTGTTGGTGACCTTGGAGGCGCCTGAGACTATCTGGATGCCCTCGCTAATCTGAAGTGCGGACAGCCCCAGGGTGGCCGCGGTACCGAAGAGGGTGGCGATGATCGCCATCATGTCGACGAGCTTGCCGGCGATCCCGGACGTCTGGCGTTCGCCGAACAGGGAGCGGAACGCCGAGCTGAACAGCGAGACCCGTCCGCGTCGGTAGGAACTGTAGGCTAGGGCGCCGCCGACCATGGCGTAGAGCCCCCAGATCGCCAGGCCCCAGTGGAAGTGCGACTGGGCCAGTCCCCGGTGCAGCGCCTCCGGGGTCTGCGGGTCGGTGGTGTGCGGCGGCGGGTCCATGTAGTAGGTCAGCGGCTCGGAGGGACCGAAGAAGAAGATGCCCACACCCAGCCCGGCGCCGAACATCATGGCGATCCACGCGAAGCGGGAGAACTCGGGCTCCTCGTCGTCGGTACCCAGCTTGATCTGACCGAACCGGGAGAAGGCCAGGTAGAGCATGAGGACCACCGCGGAGACCATCACCAGGTTCAGGAGCCAGCCGAGGTTCTTGATCGCCCAGGCGAACATCGTCGAGGAGACGGCGGACACCGACTCGGGGCTGGCCACACCCCAGCCGATGAAGGACAGGATCAGTGCCGCGGTGAGGAAGAACACCACCTTGTCCAGGCCGAACCGGTTGCGTTGGTCGTCGACGCTGATGCCCGGCACCAGGCCGGGGTGCATGTCGTCCGGGTAGCGTCCGGCTGCGGTGGTGGGAATGTCGGCGGCGTCCGTGGACGTGGGTTCCGGGGATTCCGGCACGGAGTCTTTCCGTTCTCCGCGGGGCGGGGCGTCTCGGCCCGACGGGCGGTCGGGGACGCCGGTGCCCGGCGGGGGGTAGGTGTCAGTTCGACGGGTCATGTTACGGGACGTCCGCCGCAAATGCGCGAACTCCCGACGGGGCCCGACAACTGCAAGGCATTGACCTGCAGGTTCTAGCGGGAACGTCGGGAGGCGGCGACAGAGGCCAGGACCACGGCGATGCCGATGACGGACCCGATCACGGTCTCCGCGACGCGCGCGCCCAGCAGGGTGCCGACCGGCTGCGGGTGGGCCAGGTAGACCATCAGCAGTGCCAGCGGGGTGATGAACACCAGCGCGAGGGAATAGTTGCGCAGGACGAACAGTTCGGCGAGGAACTGCATCACCACGACCCACACGATGATCTGCCACGGTTGGCTGGGGAAGGACAGCAGGAAAGCTGCGACGCCGACGCCGAGGACGGTGCCCACGATCCGGTGCAGTCCGCGTTCCACCTGTTGACGGCGCCGCGGTGCGGACAACGGCACGACCGCGGCGACCTGGGCCCAGTACGGGGAGGCGATGCCGGTGAGCGTGGCCACCGCCCCGCCGAGCAGGGCGGCGGTCCCGTACCGGCTGAACTGCCGGACCCGCTCGCCCGTCGGGAACTCCGGGGGCGGCGGCACCGTGGCGTCCGGGTTGGCTTCACCGGTCCACCCGGACAGGACGCTCAGCAGGATGCACCAGGACGCCGACGCCGCGGCGATCGCGAGCGCGACCCACGGGGAGGCGGTGAGCGGTGCGGAGGCGACGGCGGTGGTCGCGAAGACGGTGAAGACCGCCCCGGCGGGTCTCAGGTCCCGCAACATGATCACCGTCGCTGTCACGGCGGCGACCACGGCACCGGCCAGGACGGTGACGACGGCGTGTGTCGTCTCCGTCCAGTTCACCGCGAGCCGGGCGATCAGTGCCCCGAGTCCCACGCAGGCGGCGAGCATGGAGCCGACGAGGACCTGGTGGCGCACCCTGGTCCGGGTCGGTGTGTAGCGGCCGTAGATCGAGGTGAAGGCGCCGAAGGAGGCGAACAGCGACCATTCGATCCGGTCGGTGAGCAGCAGGACGACCACCGGCACCGCCAACGACACCGCCACCCGCAGCGCCGGCACGAGGTCCGCCCGGGCGGGATCCAGGGTGACCAGGCTGCGGGCGGTGGCCGTCACCGACGCGCGGGAGGGACGAAACGGGTGGCTCAAGCCCCCTGCCAGACGGTGTCGAAGGGCGTGTTCGCGGTGACACGGTGCTCGATGCCGCGGGTGACGAGCTCCTTCGAGCGTTGGACGGCCTCGACGATGTCAGTGCCCTTGGCAAGCTCCGCGGTCAGTGCTGCGGCGATGGTGCAGCCGGCGCCCGAGACCCTCTGCTCGCCGATCTTGGGCGCGGAGAAACGGGTGATGCTCTGGCCGTCCCACAGCACGTCCACGGCCTCGTCGCCGGGCAGCTCGACGCCGCCCTTGGCCAGCACGTAGGGGACGTGCTCGCCGATGCGGCGGGCGGCCTCCTCGAGGTCCCCGACGGTGGTGATGCTCTCCATCCCGGACAGCGTCCGGGACTCGAAGACGTTCGGGGTCACCACGGTGGCCAGCGGCAGGATCTTCTCCCGCAGTGCGTTGTCGGTGTCCAGTGCCGCACCGGGTTCCTGGCCCTTGCAGATCAGCACGGGGTCGACGACGAGGTTGCGCCAGGATCGTTCGGAGAGCTTGCCGGCGACGGTGTCGATGGTCTGCGGCGTGCCGAGCATGCCGACCTTGGCGGTGTCCATCGACTCCACCGGGTGGGTGGCCAGTGCGGCCTCGAACTGTTCGGTGATGATCTGCGGGTCGACCGGGTGGAAGCGGTGGCCCCAGTTGTTCGCGGGGTCGAAGGCGACGATGCAGCTCAGGGCGCCCACGCCGTAGACGCCGAGCTGCTGGAACGTCTTCAGGTCGACCTGGATGCCGGCGCCGCCGGTGGCCTCGGAGCCGGCGATGACGAAAGCGATGGGAGGTGTGTTCATGTACACAATCGTAGGGGCTGGCCCGGGGTTCGGGTTCACTGGTCCCGGTCCCCGGTCGAGGAGACTCCGTGGACGGCGGCGAACGGGTCCCACGACGGGTCCCGGCGCATCTCCAGCTCGATGTCGTCGGCGATTCCGTCTGCGACGGTCGGGCCGGCCAGCGCGGCGACCAGTGCGTGCGCCATGTCCATGCCTGCGGCGACCCCTGAGGACGTCCACACCGGGGTTCCGGCACCGTCGTCGACGACCCAGCGGGCCTGCGGCACCCAGTCCACACTTCTGCCGTGGGAGGTTGCCCAGTCCCACGACTTCTTGTTCGAGGTGGCCCGGCGGCCATCCAGGATCCCGGCGGCGGCGAGCACCGCCGAGCCGGTGCACACCGAGGTGACCACTGCGGCGCCCATGCAGACGGCGGCGATGTCCCCGAGAAAACCCGGGTCGTCGATCAACGCGCGGTTACCGGGACCGCCGGGGACCAGGACGACGTCGACGCCGCCCGACCGGTCGCGTAGGTCGCCGACGCCCACATCCGTCTGCACCCGCGCGCCCTGGGCACTGCGCACGGGGTGGTCCGGGGACACTCCGGCGAGTTCGACCGTCCATCCAGGGACATGGCCGAACAGTTCGACCGGGCCGAAGACGTCCAGCACCTCGAACCCCTCGTAGAGGATGACCGTCACGGTCCTCTCCCGTGCGCGGCCGTCGGGACTCACCATGTCGGTACCACCCCGGCCCCGGGAGTGACACGCAGCTCCGACCGGCTGACCGCGACATCGTTGACGCTGGCCTCACGGCGCGACATCAGCCCGTCCCCGTCGAACTCCCACAGCTCGTTGCCGTAGGACCGCCACCACCGGCCGTCGGTGTCGTGCCACTCGTACTGGAACCGTACGGCGATCCTGTCGTCGTCGAAGGCCCAGAGGTTCTTGCGTAGGCGGTAGTCCAGTTCCCGGGACCATTTCGCGGTGAGGAAGGCGACGACCTTGTCGCGTCCGACGATGTGCTCACCCCGGTTCCGCCATTCGGTGTCGGGGGAGTAGGCGAGCGCCACCCGCTCCGGGTCACGGGTGTTCCACGCGTCCTCGGCCGCCTGCACCTTTCCCAGTGCGGTGTCCCGGGGGAGCGGTGTCGCCGGGGTCTGTGTTGTGCGTGGTGTGCGTGGTGTGTGCGGTGCCATGCGACCGACGCTACGGGGTGGACACCCCGAGCGGTGAGTGGCATAAATGACATGTGTCGAACACTTCACGCCACAGCGGACGCGCCCACCACGTCGTCATCCTGGCCCTTCCCCGGGTGGTGGCCTTCGACCTGTCGACCGCGGCCCAGATCTTCGGCTTCCGCGGGGAGGACGAGTACCGTGCCACCGTGGTGGGCTGCGCTCCCGGGGAGGTGGAGACCTCCACCGGTTTCAGCGTCGGCGGCGTGTCCGGCCCGGAGGTGATCCTCGAGGCGGACACGGTGGTGGTGCCGGGGTTCACCAGCAGCGCAGGTGGGGGTGACGCCGAGGATCCTGCAGTGACCGGTGTCCCCGGTGTCCCCGGTGTCCTGGACCTGCTGGTCCGCGCGTCCCGGCAGGGCACCCGTGTCGTGTCGATCTGCACCGGGGCGTTCGCACTCGCCGCCGCCGGACTGCTGGACGGACGGACGGCGACGACCCACTGGTGCCGGTCCGCGGAGCTGCAGGAGACCTACCCGTCGGTCACCGTCGACCCCGGAGTCCTGTACATCGACCACGGTGACATCGCCACAAGCGCGGGGGTGGCCGCCGGGATCGACCTCTGCCTGCACCTGGTGCGGCGTGACATGGGGGAGGAGGTGGCCGCCCGCATCGCCCGCCGGATGGTGGTCGCCCCACACCGGTCAGGTGGCCAGGCACAGTTCATCGAACGTCCCACCGTGCGCCCGGACGCCGGGATGTCGCCGGTCCTCCAGTGGATGACCGAGCATCTCGCCGAGCCGGTGACGGTGGCGGACTGCGCCCGGCGGGCCGGCATGTCGCTGCGGCACTTCCAGCGCAGGTTCACCGCTGAACTCGGGGAACCGCCGGCCACGTGGCTCATCCGTCAGCGGGTGTCCGAGGCGCGACGTCTCCTGGAGGTCAGCGACCTCACCGTCGAGGCGATCGCCCGTCGGACGGGCTTCGGCACGGCGACGACGATGCGTCGGCACGTGGTCGCCCAGCTCGGGGTCACCCCGACCGCCTACCGCCGGAGTTTCGGACGGTCGTCCTGACGGTAGCCGGCCAGGAAGTTGCCGAGCCGTTCCATCGCGGTGGCCAGCACCTCCTCCTCCGGCAACAGGACGATGCGGACGTGGTCAGGTGTCGGCCAGTTGAAGCCGGTGCCGTGGACCAGCAGAATGTGCTCGCTCTCCAGCAGGTCCAGGACGAACAGCTCGTCGTCGCCGATGGCGTGGACGGCCGGGTCGAGACGGGGGAAGGCGTACAGGGCACCGCGGGGTGTCACACAGCTCACGCCGTCCATGCTGTTCAGGGCACCGTCCACCACGTCGCGCTGGCGGGCGAGCCGGCCACCGGCACCGGTGAGTCCGGCGATGGAGTGGTCCCCTTCACCGGAGAGTGCCGCGACGACGGCATGCTGGCCGGGCACGTTGGGGCACAGCCGCGTCGACGCCATGAGGTCCAGCCCGTGCAGGAAGTCCGAGGCGTGGTCCTTCGGCCCGGTGACCACCGCCCACCCGGCGCGGTAGCCGGCCAGCCGGCTGCTCTTCGACAGCCCGGAGTAGCTCAGTGTCAGCACGTCCGGGGCGACGGCGGCGAGATGGGTGTGGACTGTCCCGTCGTAGGTGATCCCGTCGTAGATCTCGTCGACGAGCAGTGTCAGCGAGTGCCGCCGGGCGATGTCGGCGATGCCCTCGAGGACGTGTCGCGGGTAGACCGCCCCGGTGGGGTTGTTGGGGTTGATGACGACGACGGCGGTGGTGCGGGAGGTGATCCGGGACTCCATGTCGGCGAGGTCCGGGTTCCAGTCGTCGGTCTCGTCGCAGGTGTAGTGCACCGGAGTGCCGCCGGCGAGGGTCACCATCGCCGTCCACAGCGGGTAGTCGGGGGCGGGGATGAGGACCTCGTCGCCGTTGTCGACCAGCGCCTGGCAGGTCATGGTGATCAGCTCGCTCACGCCGTTGCCGAGGTAGACGTCCGACCGTCGCAGTTCCGGGAAGCCCGGGACCGAGGCGTACCGGTCGATGACGGCGTCGAGGGCCTCGGGGATCCCGTGGGAGTCGGAGTACCCGTGGGAGTGCGGCAGGGCCCGGGACATCCCTGCGGTGATCTGCGGGGGAGCCGTGAAACCGAAGGGCTGGGGGTTGCCGATGTTGAGCTTCAGGACCTCCACCCCGGCACGTTCCATCTCCGCGGCGCGGGCGGCGACGGGCCCCCGGATCTCGTAGAGGACGTTGCGGAGCTTGGATGACTGGCGGACGGTTCGCCGTGCGTTCGTCACCTGCTGCCCTCCGTCACGGTGGAGGAGCGGAGGGTCAGTACCGGTGGGCCACTGTTGACAGTAGCGCTACTATTGTTCTTCATGCCCCAGAGTAGCAGTGACCGTCTCGTCGGAGAACTCCGACACTGGATCGAGGGCCGCGCGGGCGGAACCAGACTGCCCTCCACACGGTCACTCGTCCGCGACCACGGCGTCGGCCCCGGCACCGTGCAGGCGGCCTTGCGCACCCTCGCCACCGAGGGCCTCGTCGAGACCAGGCCCGGCGCGGGGACCTTCGTCGCCGACGGGCAGTCCGGACGCCGACTGCACCCCGCCGACTACTCCTGGCAGGCCGGGGCACTGGGCGCCGCCACCGCCGCCGCCCGGGGAGGGGACGACCCGCTGCGGCCCACCCCGGAGGACGCCGTCAGCCTCCACAACGGGTACCCGGACCGGAGCCTGCTGCCGGAGAAACTCGTGCGGCAGGCCCTGGCCCGCGCGGCCCGCGGTGACTCGGCGCTCGCCGCAGCCCCTCGCGCCGGGTTGCCGGGGCTGCGTCGCTGGTTCGCCCACGAAGTCGGGCAGCACACCCCCGCCGGCACCACGCCGGTCGCGGCCGCCGACGTCACCGTCCTGCCCGGGACCCAGTCCGGCCTCGCGGCGATCTTCCGGGCCGTCGCCGACCCGGGCGACCCGCTCGTCATCGAGTCGCCGACCTACTGGGGTGCGATCCTCGCCGCCGGAGAGGCCGGGGTCCGGCTGGTCCCCACGGTGGGTGGGCCCGAGGGGCCCGACCCCGTGGAGCTCGACCGGACCCTCGCCCGGACCGGGGCCCGGGCCTTCTACGCGCAGCCCCGCCACGCCAACCCCACCGGCGTCACCTGGTCACGGCGACGGCGGGACGAGGTCATGGAGGTGCTCGCCCGGCACGGGGCCTTCCTCGTGGAGGACGACTGGGCCCGTGACTTCGCCATGACCGAGCAACCGGAACCCGCACCCCTGGCCGCCCACGACGACGCCGGGCGGGTGATCTACCTTCGCTCGTTGACCAAGAGTGTCTCACCGTCCCTGCGGGTGGGCGCGGTCATCGCCCGCGGCCCGGTGGGCGAGCGGGTCCGGGCGGGTGTCACCGCCTCCGCCATGTATGTCAGCCCACTGCTCCAGGAGGCGGCGCTCGACGTGGTCGGACGTCCGGCCTGGCGGACCCACCTGACCACGCTGCGTGGACAGCTGCGCTCCCGCCGCGACCTGCTGGCAGACGCCGTCCGCACCCACCTGACGGAGGCGGTGCTGACCGGGCTTCCCGGCGGGGGACTGAACCTGTGGGTGCGACTGCCCGACGGTACCGACCTGCACCGCCTCGTCGTCGGGTGTGAACGCGCCGGGGTGACCGTCGCCTCCGGAGACGGGCTGTTCCCGGCGGAACCCACCGGCGCCTTCATCCGGCTGAACTTCGCCGGGCCTGACCCGGGCCGTTTCGACCCGGCCGTCAGGACGATCGCCGAGGTCCTGCCGCACTGCCGGTGACCTGTTCGAGTACCAGGGCGACCCCGTCCTCGTCCGCTGCGGCCGTGACGCCGTCGGCCGCGGCGAGGACGGCCGGTTCCGCGTTGGCCACCGCCATACCGTGACCCGCCCAGCGCAGCATGCCGAGGTCGTTGAGACCGTCTCCGAGCGCCAGCACCTCGCTGCGGTCGACGCCGAGGTGGGAGCACAACCGGGCCAGACCGGAGGCCTTGTCCACCCCGGCCGCCATCACCTCCACGAAGGGCGCGCCGGAGAGCGTGACCTCCACATTCCCGTCACCGCCGAGCAGGTCGGCGACCTCGGCGAACAACACGTCAGCAGGCACGTCGGGATGACGGAACACCAGTTTCCCCGCCGGCGCCCCCACCAGGGTGCCGGTGTCCACCCGTTCCATCGTCGCCGGGTCGCGGCTGTGGTCGACGGTCGCGGCCAACCCGGCGTAACCGTCCTCGGCGAGAAACCGGGCCCCGAGGTCGCGCACCGCGGCGAACCGTACGTCGGGGACACGCCCACGGACGGTGTCCACCACCCGGGACAGGGTGGTGGCGTCGATCTCGACGGAGAACAGCACCTCGGAGTCGCCGAGACGGACCCCGCAGGCCCCGTTGCCGCAGAGGGCCCAACCGGCGAAACGCGTCTGACCGTTGACCGCCCGGACGCCGCGGACGTTGCGGGCGGTCGCGGGGACCACCTGCACGCCCGCCGCGCGGACGGCGTCGAGTGCCCGGACGGTCCGCTCACTCACCGTCCGGTCGCTGCGCAGCAGCGTGTGGTCCAGGTCGGTGGCGATCAGCCGGACCGGCCCCATCAGGGGGCGTCGCCGGGGACGAGGACGCCGAGCTCCTCGCCGTCCTGCCCCAGGACAGCCAGCGTGCCGTCGCGAAGTTCCACGGTGCTGACGCCGAGCAGCCACTGCGACCATCCCTCACCGCAGGCCATCATCGTGGTGGGGAAGGGATCCACCGTGGCACCGGTGCCCTCGACGGAATAGGTGGTGGTGATGCCGTTGCAGGCGTCGCTGCCGGTGACGCCGCCCTCGCCGTCGAAGGTCAGGTAGCCCTTGCCGTGGGGGTCCACCCAGGTCCCGGTGAATCCGGTGGGGTCCTCAGGGGGTGTGTCGGTCACCGTGCCGGCCTCCGTGGTCCGTGCTGTCTCTGTCGTCTCTGTCGTCTCTGTCGACTGTGTTGCCTGTGTTGCCTGTGTCGTCTCTGTGGGGGGCGGTCCGGCGTCGTCCCCGCACGCCGCCAGCCCGACGGCGAGCAGTCCCGCGGCGACGGCGGCGACGGGACGTGTCGCGCGCATCAGAAGTCCGGACGCAGGACGCCGAGGACCGCGCCGTCCTCGCCGTGGACGACGAGGACCGCACCGTAGTGGTGGACCGTGGACATACCCTGCAGCCACGGACTCCAGGCACCCGTGCACGCCATCAGGGTGGAGATGAACGGGTCGACGTCGGCGACATTGCCCTCGACCGTGTAGGACGAGCCGACGCCGTTGCAGCCGTCGGTGCCGGAGATCCGGCCCTGGTCGAAGGTCACCTCAGCCGCGCCTGCCGGGTCGGCGTCCACCCACGTCCCGGTGAAGGGCACGTCCGGAACCGATGAGCCGGGCACGGCCGGTTGCGCCGTGGCCGCGGGGGCACCCGCCAGGCCGACGACCGCGAGGGCCGCGACGGCGCCGGTGAGAACTTTTCGTGTGAGGGTCATGACGTTCCACTCCTTGGAGAGGGTCGGTGTGTCTGGCTCTTACTATCAATCCCATCGCCCGGGACCATCGGGGTGTTAGCCGGGGTGCTGGCCCGTGATCTCCGACAGGGCCCCGTCCCGCAGGAAGTCGCCCGCCAACGTGACGGCGGGTCCGGAAGAGTCCGCCCCCTCGACGAACACGCAGAACGCGAGGTCACCGACAGTGCCGACGAACCAGCCGTGGGCGTCTCCCTCGCCGACCTCCGCCGTGCCCGTCTTCCCGCCGAGTCCGTCGATGTCGCTGAGCGACGAGGCGGTCCCGGAGGTCACCGTCTCGCGCATCATCGACCGCAGGGAGGCGACGACCCCCGGGTCGACAGGCTCCGGGGCCTCGTCCCCGACGTCACTGGTCGTCTCCTCCCCCTGGATCACCGAGGGGCTGACCATCTTCCCGCCGGCGGCGACCGAGGCCTCCATCAGCGCCAGTCCGAAGGGGGAGGCCAGGACCTCGCCCTGCCCGATCGCCGACTCCACCCGTGCGGCCCCGGGTTCGGTGACCGGGACGGAGCCGGTCATGCTCGTCATCCCCGGCGCGTCGAAGTCCACGCCCAGGCCCAGCTGCGCGGCCGTGTCCTTGAGTTCAGAGGGCGCGAGGTCCCGCGAGATCAGCGCCTGGGTGGTGTTGCAGGATTCGGCGAAGGCGGTGTGCATGGGCACCGTGCCCAGGTCGAAGTCGTCGTCGTTGGGGATGACCCGGCCGTCGACCTCGACCTGGGCGGGGCACTCGACCTCCTCGTCGGGGCTGACGGTCCCCCGTGACAGTGCCGCTGCGGTGGTGACGGTCTTGAACGTGGACCCGGGCGGGAACTGCCCGGTCATCGCCGGTGTGCCCTGGCGGTCGGCGGCGGGGTTCTGCGCCGCGGCGACGAGCCCTCCGGTGGACGGGTTGACCGCGACAACGGACGCCGCACGGTCCTCGGAGTCCAGCGCCCGCTGTGCGGCGGCCTGGACGCCCATGTCCATGGTCGTGCGCACCGGCTCGCTGTGTTCGGGCTCCTCCTGTCCGAGGACCTCGCCGTCGAGCCCCTGTTCCGGGTCACCCGTGGTGGTGAGCGTCCACCCGGCGGTGTCGTCGAGGCGCTTCTCCCAGTACTCCCGCAGGTCGCCGTCGACCGGGGAGGTCGTCCCCGTGGGTGCCAGGAGCCGGCCCTCCTCCCTGGACTCCACCCCGTCGATGCCGTTCAGGGCGTCGGTGACCTTCTCCGCGTCCTCCGGCCGCAGGGAGAACAGGGTCACCGCGTCACCGTCGGCGTCGGCGAGCTGCCGCGCGATGTCCCCGGTGTCGAGGTCCCCGATCGCCGGACGTGCCGCCGCCGCGACGGCGGAGGCCTGCCGTGCCGGGTCCGTGCCCTCGGTGGCGCGCGCCGAGAACACGGTGACCGTGGTCCAGGACATCTGGGTGTCGTTCCGGGCGTCGAGCACAGGCAGGTCGTAGGTGCGGTCGTCGGAGTAGGACACCGTCGTCTCCGGGGTCAGGGAGGACGCGAAGATCGCCGGGTCCCAGACCACGGTGTCGTCGTCGGTGGTCGACAGGGACCCCTCGGAGGTGACCTCGTCACCGGACGGGACGGTCCATGTCGCGGTCGTCCTACCGTCGTCGACGTCCAGCTGCACCGACGTCTCGCCGACGGAGGCGTCCATCCCGGTGAGGTAGCTCTCCGCGGCCCCCGGGTCATCGGTCTGTCCGGCGGCGCCGGCCCAGTCACCCTCGTTGACCAGCGAGATGAAACTCTCGGTGGGGGTGTCGCTCCACGGCGCAGAGCACCCGCTGAACAACAGGGTGGTGGACAGGAGCGCTGCGGTGGCCGGCAGACGGTGCCGGCGGGCGGGAGAGTTCATGTCCCCCAGTTCACCGCTCCCGGGGCCGGTATGCAAGGCGCACCGCGAGCCGGGGAGGTGTCGGGAGGGAAACACGAGGGGCGGTCACCGGAGGAACGCCAGTGCCGTCGGCGCGGTGTTCAGGACCACGAGCACCCCGACGACGCCCACCGCCCAGGAGAAGGCGCCCGCGGCGCTCCGGATCCCCCAGTCGTGGGCACGTGCCAGCAGTCCGTCCAGGCGTGCACCACCGAGCATCCGCGCCCCCGTCAGGAGCGCGGCGGGGGCGATCATGACGGCACAGTAGGCGACGAGCAGTGCCGCCGAACGTCCGACTCCGGCGCCGCTGTCGACGATGACCCCGATCGCCGCGAGGTAGGGGACCATCGTGGCGACCTCGGCGAGCCCGGCCAGCAGGGCCAGGCCGGTCAACGCCCGGTAGCTGCCGCCGGCCGCACGGACACGCCGCGACCACCGTCTCGCACCCGCCTCCGGGTCACCGCCGCGCCTGCGCACCGCCTTCGGGTCGATCCGGAACGACCACACCACCAGCAGTGCACCGACGACCGCGTACACCGTCATCGCGGCAGGGGAGGCGAGCGCGTCGCCGAAGTGTTCGAGGAGGGGAAGGGCCCCCGCGGCCAGCGCCACCCCGAGTGCCCAGTAGAACACCCCGATGACCAGGAGGTAGTAGAACGTCGAGGTGGCGGCCTTCACCGCCCCCGCCTGCGCCCCTGCCCGCGCCCCTGCCCCTCCACCGACGACGAGCAGCAGGACGGGGACCACCAGCGTGCCGACGCTCGTCGAGTCGACGAGCGCCAGGACGGCCAGGGACAGGTAACTGAAGGACTCGGGGAGCGAACTCAGGGAACTCATGGGAGACATCCTCACCCATCCCGTCGCCGTACGGTCTCCTCCATCGGTAGGAGATTCCGCGTCCGGTGTGGTTGCTAGCCTTGTGTCCATGGACGACGGACGATTCCCCGGTATCGGCAGGGGAGACGTCCGTGCCGCGGCGGTCTACCTGGTCACCGTGGTCGTACTGTTCCTGTCGGGGGTCACCAACCAGTCCTTTCTCGGCGGTCCGCAGGGGGAGACCCCGTGGCCGTCGGTGGTGTCACTGGTGCTCATGCTGTGCGGGGCCGCCGCCACCGTCTTCCGGACCTCCCGTCCGGCGCTGCTCCTGGCCGTCGTGGTCCCGCTGAGTCTGCTCGAACTCCTCTTCGGCACGCAGGTCAGCGCCTATGTCCTGCTCGTCGAGGGGCTGTGGGCGCCGGTGGCGCGGGGCGGCAGGGCGTCGGCGAGGTGCGCCACGGTGACCGGTGTGGTCGTCGGTGCGGTGACGGCCGTGGCGATGCTGGTGGGCTGGGGCGGGGAGGTCCCGCTCGGTACCGCGCTGGTCTTCGGCGCGATGGTCGTCGTCGCCGTGGTGTTCACACCCCTGGCGTGGGGCTGGGAGGTCAGACACCACAGGCTGGCGCAGGAGGCCGCCGAGGAACTGGCCCGCACCGAACACGCACTCGCCGGGGAGCGTGCCGCCCGAGAGGTGGAGTCGGACCGGCGGCACACCGCCCAGGACCTGCACGACGTGGTGGCGGGCCATCTGAGCGCGGTGGCACTCCACACGAACCTGGCCCGTGACCTGGACGACCCCGCCGCCAGGGCACAGTCCCTCGAGACAGCGCGCGACAGCGCCGAGGCCGCACTCGTCGACCTGCGGTCGGTGATCGAGGTCCTCGCCGCGGACGGTGCAGGTGCCGGACGGCAGGCGTCGATGCCGGCGTCCACGCTGAACTGGGAGGTGCTGCGGCAACGCCTGGGCGACGGTGCCGTCGTCGAGACCGACCCCCTGGTCGACGATCCCGCTGTGGTGCCCGAGGTGGTCCGCTCGGCCCTGCTGCACATCTGCTCCGAGGCGGTCACCAACGCCGTACGCCACGGCTCAGCGCCGCGCTCCCTCCGGGTGGCCGTGCACACCGACCGGGTGGAGGCCCGGTGCGGCAACCGGCTGCCCACCCC
>NZ_JALAGY010000089.1 GCF_022712195.1 Corynebacterium sp.
CGCCACCCCTGCGGCCGCCCTCGAGATCGCCTGCGCCCACCTGGTCCGGGCCCGGTCACGTCTGGAGGCCCTCGGCGCCGAGCTCGAGGTGCTTCTCGCGCGGGTGCTGGCGGCGGAATCGTCGCTTCCGGCGCCTCCCGCCACCCCGACTGTGCCGGCGGAGAACGCGGGGGCGGCAGGGACAGAGAGGGCGGCACCTCCCGCCGGAGGTACAGGGACGCAGGGGACGGGGAACACGGACGGGACAGAGGCCACGGGGGGAGCGTTCGACGGGGAGTCCGTCGCCGGCGCCCCGACCCCGCAGGCCGCTGCAGCTGTGGAGGCGGCGAAGTCCGCGTTGGGGACCCCGTACGTCTGGGGCGGGACGTCCCCGTCGTCGGGACTGGACTGCAGCGGTCTGACGCAGTGGGCGTACGGGCAGGCCGGAGTCGACATTCCCCGCACCGCCGACCAGCAGGCCGTCGGCGCACAGGTCAGTGCCGACCAGCTGGCCCCGGGAGACCTGGTGGTCTGGGACGGCCATGTCGCGATGGTCACGGGCGACGGGCAGATGATCGAGGCCGGCGACCCGGTCCAGATCAACCCGGTGAGAACAGAGAACATCGGCATGGGGTTCCTCGGTTTCTACCGCCCCACCGCCTGAGAGGAGACACGGATGTCCACGAACCGCGGCCTGGCCCGCATCACCACCACCCCTCCGGTGCCGGAGTACAACGTGCAGCAGTTCCTCGGCGAACCCCCGCCGACCGTGCCCGCGGTCCTCGGGGCCGAGCTGTTCTCCGCCCCGGGCGCACACGGTGGTCCGGTCATCGACCGCACGCGTCCTTCCAGCTAAAATCTGTCGTCATGGCTGAAAACGGAATCGTCACCCTCGAGCTCGAGACAACCGCCGGAACGTTCTACACCCTGTGGGCACCAGGTTGGGTGTCCCGTGGGGAACAGTGGCAGGCCTTCCTCGGTGACGACTCCGGTGTCTTCGCCTTCGAGTCTCCCGCGGCACTCCTCGCCGGTATCACCGCCTCCTCCGCCCACGACCTGGCGGAGCACCCGGACTGGGCGGCGTTCATGGAGAAGCCCGAAACCAAGGTGACTCCCCGCAAGGGCGGCAGCATCAGTTTCGTCGACCTGCCCAACAGTCTCGCGGGGCGGCCCTCCTTCGAGAACACCCGGACCGTCTCGAACGCCTTCCAGGTGCTGCGGTCACTGGGCACGGTCTGCGGTATCGACCGGATCAACCGGTGGTTCCGTTCCTACTCCGTGCTGTCCAACGTCAGCCGTGGGCAGGACCACTACGCGGGCGAGAACGGTCTCGCCGAGTGGTCGAGCGTGGGGTACACGGTGCGGGACAACTGGGTGGAGCTCATCGACGCCGTCGACGAGGCCCTGGTCACCCCGGACCTCGGCGACAACGCCGCATCCCTCATCGCCGACGCACAGCGGCGGATCGACGACTCAGCGGCGCAGGGTGAGCGCGCCCCCGAATCCGGTGACACCGCGGCCACGGCCGACGACAGTTCCGGGGACGCGAACGGCACAGAGGCCGGTACAGAGACCGGTACCGAGGCCGATCCCTACGACTCCACCCCGTGGGGCCATGCCGGGATCGACCCGATCCGCATCACCGTGGACGGCACGACCGTCTACACGCTGCGGTGCTACGTCGGCGACCGTTCCCCGGTGTTCCTCGGCCGTCTCGGCGAGATCAACACCTTCTCCTCCTCCCGCTCCCTGGTGCGGTGGATGGTCGACGCGAAGGACCACGACCTCGCGGAGATGGAGACCTGGGGTGATCTGGTCTCCCTGGCCAACGCCGGAGAACTGGAGGTCACGGTGCACCCGTCGAACGTCTACGGCTTCACCGGTCTGCGCAGTGACATCGCAGCCGGCGTCGACGCCGTGGACACCGCCCAGCTGGGGCAGGCGTACGAGCTCTTGGCCGACGCCGCCGACTGGGCGAAGGACGACGGCGTGAACAAGGTCCTGCTGGCCTACCCCCGCCTCCAGGACTACATCGCCTACATGCTCGGCTCCCCCTCCGCAGCGACCCCCACCGCCCCCTTAGACGAAGAGGCGAACGGCTGGACTCAGCTGGAGGAGAACCTGACGAACCGCTTCACCAAGTTCTGACCTCCGGGCCCTGTCACGGTGCCAGGACGGTGTCGTCGTACCAGAAGGACTCGAACTCTGCGAGCTGCCGCCCGTCACCTCCGGACGTGAACCACACGGCGGCGCCCTCGAACTCGACGAACCCGCCGTCCACGCGGACGGTGTAGATCCCGTTGGCGACGTCGACCCCGTCGTCCGTCACCACGCCACCTTCCGCCGGCCCCGCGCCCGGCCAGTCCGCGAAGTCTCCCCGCATGTAGAGGGAGTCGTCGGCGTCCGAGACGCACACGACCACCGCGGAACCGTCCCCCTCCCCCGCGTAGACCCAGGTGTCGATGCCGTCGCACTCGGCGTTCCCGTGGTCGAGGTAGCCGTAGTACCCGAGGCCGGGAGGGAGCTCGCCGTCCGGCACATCGAGGGAAGGGTCGTCGAGCCCATCGGGGTCATCGAGGCCGTCGTCGACGAGGTAGTCGTCGAGAGGGTCCGACCGGACGGACGGGTCGGTCGCCGGTCCGTCCGCGACCGGCGACGAGGCTCCACGTCCGAGGAACCACAGTCCGACGGCCCCGGCGCCGATGAGCGCGACGAGCACCACCAGGACGACCGCGACCACCTTCCCGCTCTGCGGCGAGGCGGACCTGTCCGTCGGGACGACAGACGGTGCTGCCCCGTACGGGTTCGACGGTCCGGGACCCGGCGGCCCCTGCTGTCCGCCGTCACGCCCCCAGGAGTCCCTGTCCATCGTCGACCGCCTTCCAGTGCCGCACGGCACAGTTCGCACTTCTCGTCTTCCCGTCCTCCTGAACGTTAGTACCTCGCCGTACGCTGCTCCCACTCCACCTGCACGGCACCACCGGAGACAAAGAACTATTGCCGAACATACTGTCGAATGATACCGTACACCTCAACAAGATGAAGCATGTTGGGCGGGACAGCGGAACTCATGTTCGAAGTCAAGGGGGATACAGTGTCAGAGCAACAGCCGTCGGCGGCGCCGGTCGGATCCACGACCGACCTGTTGGACGCCCTGGCCCGGATGGCTGCCGCGGTCGACGAGATCATCGCCCACGGTCCGGACACCTGGGCGCGGCTCACCGACGACGTCCGACTGCAGGCAGCGGAAGGCGTGGAACGTTCACGCAAGAAGCTGACACTCGCCGACGCGGCGTTCCTGTCCGCCCACGAGACGGAACTGCCGGCAGGGCCACAACGTCGCGCCCGTGCAGTGAGCCGGATCTTCACCACGACGCTGCGCGACGCCCGCACCAGGCTCGCCGCCTGGACCCGCATCGCAGAGCGACCCGACCCGTGGGGCGCCGACCCCACCGCCCCTCACCCGGATCACATGCCGCAACTGACGGCGCTGGTGACTGCGGGCGGTCTCGACTCCCTCGGTGTCGAGAAGGTGGACAAGCAGATCCGTGCGCTGCCTGCGAAGGTCCAGAACGAGATCACCCGCGTCGCGGACGGCCCCGTCGCCGACCTCGCGCGGAAGCAGGGGCCCGACGTGCTCGACTCCCTGCGCTCATTCCTGCTCGACCTCGTCGGTGCGGAGGAGCCGTACACGGAGAAGGACCATGCGCGGATGCGTTCCTTCACCGTCGGCCGGCAGGGGTGTGACGGCATGACCCCGGTGCGTGGACTGCTCACCCCGGAACTCGCCGCATCCCTCCAACGGCTGATGGCGGACTACGCGAAAACCGGTGACCTGCTGGACGAGTCCGACGGCGCAGTGGACGACCGGCTGCCCGAACAACGCCGCCACGACGCACTCAGCGCCGTCGTCCACGGCGGTTACGGCCCCGGGCGGACGCTGACTCCGGGCCGGGGCACGACGACGATCGTCGCCGTCATGCCCGTCGAACAGCTGCTCAAACCCACCGGCACCGCACTGACGGACGTGGGCACCCATGTCCCCGCCACCACGCTGCTGGACCGTCCCGACGAGGACCTGCACACGCATCTGCAGGTCCTCGCCCCCGACGGGCGGACCCTGCATTTCGGACGCTCCCGGCGCCTCGCCGACCTGCACCAGTACCTCGCGCTCGTCGGCGAGGAAGGGATCAGCTCGGCGCCGGGCTCCGACGCCGCACCCGCCCACTGCCACGTCCACCACATCGACGGGTGGAGTACCGGCGGCTCCACCGACCTGGAGAACCTCACACTGGTCTCCCCGACGATGCACGCCCAGGTGGACGACTCCCGCCAGAGGACGGACCGTTGGTGGACAGTTCAGGCTCCCCGCGCCTCCGGCAGGCGGGTCCACTGGATTCCCCCGGTGGATGTGGACCCCGGACGGTCCCCCACCCACAACGACCACCCCACGACCAGGCGCCACCCCGGCGACACCCGGAGACGGTTGTTCAGGGACTCAGGCCGTCAGCACGGACTCGAGTAGGAGGTGTCGTCGTTGAGGAGGCGGGCGTTGCTGCCCGGCGTCGTCGCCGCGGCACCACACAACCCTGCGCGGTCGTCACCGTAGTCCACCACGACAGGATGCACTGTCGTCCCGTCCACGCTCGCGCGCAGGGACGGACAGTACCCCGGTTCCAGCAGGACAGCACCGGGGTTGGCGGCGATGGCACCGTCGACCTCCGACCGGAAGGTGGGGCTGTCGCCCATCACCGAGGCGACGATGAGCACCCCGCGCCCGTCGCACTGCAGTCCCCGACCGGCGCCGTTCCCGGACGCCGACCTCTCCGCAGGCTCCGAGCCGCGCCCCGCACCCTGCCGCCGGCCGTCCCCCTCGGCGCGGTCCGACGATGCCTCACCCTCCGCGGTGACGGTCACCGTGTCCGTGTGCGTCGTGGACTCCACCGCCGTATCCGACGCCGTCGACGGTGCCGTGGAGTCCGCCGCCGGTGCGACCGTCGTCCATTCAGGGGCGGCCGACTGCCCACCGTCGTCGGACCTGAACATGAAGAACGCCGTCACCGCGGCGACGGCCGTGACCACCGCCGCCACCGCGACCAGCGCAACGACCACGCCTCCGCCAGTTGAGGAGCCCCGATCCGTCATGGTCGAGCCTCGTCAGCGGGCGGTACGGCCACAGGGGCACCGTCACCCGACGACGGCAGCCAGGGGTAGTCGGCCCGGGCGGCAATGTACCCGCCGAGCGCCAGGAGCAGCACACCGGCGACCAGCACCACGTACTCCCCCGGCCCCGTCGACGTCGTCTGCGCGTCCAGCAGGGACTGCACCAACGCCGCCTCCTGCTCCCCCAACCCCGAGGTGTCGCCGGTGAAGAGACTCTCGTCGAGCCCCAGGCCGGTCACCAGTCCGTACACCGCGTACGCGGCCAGGCCTGCGCCGGACCCCGCCACCACCAGTGCCGCGATCCGTCGCAGCGCGGTGAAGGCGACGAGCACCGCGCTCGCCGACGCCAGGAACAGCAGCACGACGGCGGTGCTCAGGAAGGCCGCCTCGATCCAGGACTCCTGCAGCCCTATCGCCTCGAAAGTGCTCCTCACCAGGCCGAAACCTGTGACGGTGAAGACCATGTCGGCGTCGTCGGGGCCCGCCGGCCCCGCACTGATGACGGTGCGTGCCCACGGCAACGCCAGGCCGACGACGGCGACGAGTGCGAGGACCGCCGTGCACAGCGCGCCGATCAGCGGATGCGTCACCAAGGCGTGGACGTAGCGCAGCGTCCCCGCCCTGCCGTCAGGTTCCGTGGCCGGGTCGTCGGTCAGGGGCACTGTCTACTTCTCCGTCGGTCGGTTCGGTGCCACGATCTTCCGGACGCCCCAGACGATCTCGTTGATGCCGGTCCAGGCCGCCACATGGGCGAGGGTGAACAGGGTCGCCTTCATCACGGCGAGGTTCGCGTTCAGGTCGTTCGAGCCCGCGGTGAGCAGGACGATCAGCGGGTAGATCATGCCCACGACGATGACCGCCAGGATCGACAGGTAGACCTTCGACTCGCTGCGGGTGCGGTCACCGACACCCCAGTTGCTCACGTCCAGCTGGGAGGCGGGCCGCTGCGGGCGGGCCTGCGAGAACTGGCCGGGCTGCGCCGCGTGCTGTGCTCCGCCGAAACCACCGGGAGTGGCGGGCTGCTGCCAGGAGCTCGCCGACGGTGCCGGAGCACCGGGCACCACACCGGGCACGTCACCGGCGGGGCGGCCGGTGTCCCCGCCGTCCCTGTCTGCCCTGTCGGCGCTGTCGGCGCTGTCTGCCCCGGCGTTCCCGTCCGTCTCCGGGGAGGAGACGCCGGGGGCGACCAGGTCACCGGAGGTCGGCTCCTGCACCGCGGCCGTCACCCGGGTCGCCTCAAGGTCGGAACCGGCACCGTCGTCGACCCGGTTCTCGCGGGTGACGTCGGCGGACGGACCGCTCAGCATCCCGCCGTCACGATCCTCCCGGGGCTCGTAGGACGGGTAACCCGTCGGTGCCGCCGCAGGTGCGGACGGCATGGACGCCGGCCCCGGCTGGAGGCCTGACCGGGCGCCGGGCGACTGGGAGTCGGCGAGGTCGTGCAGCCAACGGATGTTCACCACGTCATCCTCCGGCCCGTAGAGTGCGGCCTCGTAGATGTCGCGCTTGTAGGGGTCGCCCAGAATCGCACGGGCGGTCTCCACCTGGTCGATCTCCGGGGAGTCGTTGCCGTAGCCCCGGTTCCGCAGGTCTGCGGCGCGCTCCCCGAGAACCTCCGCCATCTCGTACGGCGGCATGTCCTTGTCGAGCTGAAGTTCGGTGTACAGGTCGTAGTTCGCCATGGGATTCCTTGTCGTGTGTGTCTCTCCGGGGCTTCGCCGGAGCCTCGCGGAAGCGTCGAAGAGCTGTCAGGGGCACCTTAATACATCAGGCGGGCCCGGTGACACCTGCAACGCCTGTGTGCCGGCGCACAGCCGGGACCGGGGTCAGCAGACGGGAATGTTCCCCACGACGTCAGTGACCGAGGACGCCGTGTCCACCGGCGAGCCGGTGAGCAGCATGGCGTACCGGGTGCGGTCCCCGGTCTCCGGGAAGACGCCCATCGCCCCGCCGGAGTCGGAGGGGGCGGCCACCCGGATGCGGCAACCGTCCGCCTCCAGCTGCTGCACACCGTCGGCGGGCACGTAGGCCGACCGGACGTCCTCGCTGCCGAAGTCGACGACCGCCATGGTCAGGCCGTCCCCGTGGCAGCTCACCCGGGCGTCCTCCTCCCCGCGGGGCTCACCGCCCTCGCAGGTCATCCCCCGCCAACCCTCCTGCCCCTGGCGTTCCGGGAGGAGGTCGGGGAACGCACCGACGATCCGGGCGTCGGACGGTTCCCATCCCGGGGTCAGGAACTGCCGGTAGCCCACGAACCCCAGGACCGCCAACGCCCCGACAAGCGCGAGGACGGTGAGCAGCACGACGGGCGTCCGCCACCGGGACGCACCCGACGCCGCCGCGCCGGCCCCCGGTGCAGCGGCAGATGCAGGCACAGGTGCCGGCGCGTTCCAGGTCACCGGCACCTCGCGGGTCTGCCCCACCTGCCCCCTCGCGGCGTCCCGCAGGGCGTCGAGGAAGGCGACGGCCGTGGGGAAACGCCGCGACGGGTCATTGTCCAGCGCCCGGCGGAACACGCCGGCTACCTGCGGCGCGGCCGTGGCGTCCGTCGCCGCCAGTTCCGTGGAGGTGAGCCTCGGCAGCGTCCGGTCGCCCCGCCACGCCGCCGTGGACATCGTGTCGCGGAAGGCTGTGAGGGTGAGCATCTCCAGGGCGATGAGCGCCAGGGCGTACCGGTCGGTGGCCGGACTGTAGTCCACGAGGTGGGCACCGTAGGTGCTGGCGACGGTGAAGATCTCCGGTGCCATGTACTTCTCGGTGCCGATGACCAGCCCTGTGGAGGTCATGCGGGTGTCGTCCCCGGCGATGCTGATCCCGAAGTCCGTCAGAACGGCCGTGGCCCCGACGCCTCCGTGCGGGTCACGGGGCAGCAGGATGTTGGCCGGTTTGAGGTCGCGGTGGACCACCGGCGGGTTCCGGTGGTGGATGTGGTCCAGGGCGTCCGCCACGGGACGCAGCACCCGGTCGACCTCGGCGACGGTGAACTTACGCCCGGTGCTCCTCCGGTCGGCCAGGGCACCCTCGAGGTCACCGCCGTCGACGTAGTCCATGACGAAGTACGCCGCGGTCCCGTCGGAGGACACCGCGTCCGCGTAGTGGATGTTGACCACCGCGGTGTGCCGGATGGTGGCCAGTGTCCTCATCTCCGCGAGGAACCGACGGTAGCCCTCTCCCCCGCTGCCGACCACGTCCGGCCGCACGGCCTTCACAGCCACCCAGCGTTGCAGCCCCTGGTCGTACGCGCGGTAGACGTGCCCCATGCCGCCCCGTCCGATCAGGGTGAGGTCGGTGAGGTTCCGCCGTCTCTCCAGCTCCTCCGCCAGCCGGGCGAGGTCGGCGTCGTCGTGGGTGTGACCGCCGCCGCTCACCGGCCCGTCCCCCCTGAGTTCTCTGAGCTCCAGGTGAAGTCGCGGGACGACACGGCGTCCCCGTCGCCGTCGACGACGCGGACACCGGATCCGGTGATCTCCACCCGTGAGCCGTTGTTGTCCAGGGTGCGGGTGACCCACCGTCCCGGCCCGACCCGCTGCATGTCGATGTCGTACTCGGCGGCCCGGTTGTTGTAGTAGCCGCGGTAGTACAGGTCTCCCTGCTCCCCGACGCGGCAGACCACCGCGCGGTCCTCCCCGTTGGTGCCGGCGAAGACCCACCGGTCGGAGGCGTTGCATGTCGCGGCGCTTACTCCGCGCCACCCCCGGGAGGTCAGGTCGGACGGTGCGTCCGACGGCCGCGACGGCGACGTCGTCCGGTCCGGTGCCGGACGTGACGGCGACGGGGAGGGCGCCGAGGTTTCAGAGGTCTCAGAGCTCTCTGAGCTCTCTGAGGTCTCCTCAGGCACGGCGGTGAACGCCGGGGCGGGGTCGTCGCCGGCGGCCCCGTCACTGCCCTGACTGTTCCACACCCACAGGCCGGCGGCGATCAGCCCGACGACGAGTACGACGACGGCGACAGCGGCGACGATGATTCCGGTGGCGAGACCGCCCGCCCGCGAGGACGCAGGCTCCTCCTGCTTCCACGGGTTACCTGCCGGCCCCGCCGGGCCCGGCGAGCCCCACTGCGGTGAGCCCCAGTCGCTGTTCCCCACGTCATGTCCTCCGTCCACGTCCGTCCCCTGAGCTGGCTCCGGCCCGGCGCACACCGGTACGGCCTTGACGTCCTATGTCTGTTTTCTCAGGGACCAGTAGTTTTCCTGAGCGTACCTGGCCAGGGCAAGTCGACGGGTGGGCGCATTGCCGTTCCGTGCCGAGAATCCGCGCACACCGCTGTTCTCCAGGACCTTGGAGAGGTAGTCGATCTTGGTGTTCACCTTCTTCTGCGACCAGCCCAGCGTCTGTTCGAGGTCGCGCACGGTCGGCACCTCGGACAGGTCCGTTCCGGGGCGCTTCACCAGCGGCGCGGCGAGGGCGCGCAGCAGGTCGACCTGTTCGTCGTTGAGGATGAGTTCCCCGACGGTCATCGGCGCACCGCCGAGGCGTTCGGCGGGGACGTCCTCCGACGGGGGACGCAGGGTCGCCGCGACGGTGATGTCGAGCTCATAGGTGGTCACCGAGGTGGCGAACACCGCCGCCGACTTCCCCAGCGGCAGCGGCAGACTCGCCTTGGGACCCAGCCTGCTCTGGCTGAAGGAGTTCTCGGCACGCGGCTGGATGCTGGCGGCCATCCTGCTGCCCCGGTTGGTGATCATCCAGGTTCCGTCGGTGTCCCAGACCTGCAGGAAGACCCGGTGCATGAACTCGTCGTCCACGCCCAGCGGGAAGTCCGCGGCGCGTCCGAGGGTGAGCGACTGCCCCGGGTTGAGGGCCACGCGGTGGCCTATCTGGTCGTCGATGAGGACCTGTCCGGGGAAGAGTCGGGGAAACGTCATGTCCGACATCTTCCTACCGTTCGAGTTCGTGCGCCAGCGAATCGAGTTCCCCGCCACCGGCCATCTCCAGGGTGAGCTGCTCGAGGGTGACCTCCTCCCGCGCCGCGTCGAGGACGCTACGGCCCAGGTTGAGCAGGACGAAGTGGTCACCCACCAGGTGGGCGTGGTGCGGGTTGTGGGTGATCAGGATGACGCCGATCCCCTCGTCGCGCGCCGCGGCGATGAACCGCAGCACCATGCCGGACTGCTTCACGCCGAGCGCCGCGGTGGGCTCGTCGAGGATGAGCACGCGTGCACCGAAGTACACCGCACGGGCGATGGCGACGACCTGCCGCTGCCCGCCCGACAGGGAGGCCACGGGCACCGAGACGTCGTCGAGCTCGACGCCCATACGCTGTAGCCGGTCAGCCGTGATCTCGCGCATCTCGGTCTCACGCAGGGTGCCGAACCGGCCGGTCATCTCCTGGCCGAGGAAGAAGTTGCGCCACACGGGCATCTGCCCGACCACGGCCAGGTCCTGGTAGACCGTGGCGATACCGTGGTCCAGCGCGTCACGGGGGTTGGCGAACGAGACCGGTTCACCGTCGACGAGGATCTCCCCGTCGGTCGGGGTGTGCAGGCCTGCCATGGTCTTGATCAGGGTGGACTTCCCGGCGCCGTTGTCGCCGAGGACGCAGGTGACGTGGCCCTCCTGCACCGACAGGTTGATGTCGTCGAGGGCGCGGAAGGAACCGTAGGTCTTGCCGATCCCGCGGAGTTCGATCACGGGCGGGGTGTCTGCTGCACTCACTGTCGTGCCTCCGAGTACTTCGAGAAGGAGTTGTTGGCGAGCACGGCGAGAAGCAGCACACCGCCGAGGAAGAACTTGAACCAGTCCGGGTTCCATCCGGCGTAGACGATCCCCTGGTTGGTCATGCCGAAGATCAGGGCGCCGATGGCCGTCCCCACCGCCGTCCCCTTGCCGCCGGTCATCGCACACCCGCCGACGACGGCGGCGATGATGTAGAGGAACTCGTTGCCCACGCCCTGGCCCGCCTGGATGGAGTCGAACTGGTACAGGTTGTGCTGCCCGACGAACCAGCAGGACGCGGCGACGGTCATGAACAGGATGATCTTCACGCGGTCCACCGGGACACCGACAGCACGGGCGGCGTCCCTGTCCCCGCCGACGGCGAAGATCCAGTTGCCGAAACGGGTCTTGAAGAGGACCCAGCTCGCGACCGCGACGAACAGCATCCACCAGAAGACGGTGACCTGCACCGTCACCCCGGCCACGCTCACTGAGCCGGCGAACAGCCGTCGGCAGAACTCGTAGCCCTGCATGTCGGAGATCACCGGGGTGGCGACCTGGTCGTTGACGAGTTTGGTCACCGCCAGGTTGAGCCCCTGGAGCATCAGGAAGGTCGCCAGGGTGATCAGGAAGCTGGGGATGCCGGTTCGCGTGACCATCCACCCGTTGAAGAAACCGACGGCCAGGGCGACGGCCAGTGCCAGCAGCGACCCCACCCAGGTCTGCAGGTGGAAGTTGTAGGCGATCATCGTGGCCGCCAACGCGGTGGTGGTCACCGCGACACCGGTGGAGAGGTCGAACTCGTCGCCGATCATCAGCAGGCCCACGGCCAGGGCGACGATGCCCAGGGTCGAGGACGTGTAGAGGACGGTGGCGACGGCGTCGAGCGACCGGAAGCTCGGGGCGACAACCATGAAGAGGATGAAGATCGCCACCGCCCCGACGAGGCTGGCGAACTCGGGGCGCCGCAGGAGAGTGGCGGACCTCATCGCAGTCCCTCCTTCGCCGCGTCGGCGATGGTGTCGATGTTGCTGCCGTCGACGAAGCTCGGTCCGGTGTAGACCGGCCGTCCGCCTCCGACGGTGGTCCCGTTGCGCTTGGCGAGCCAGAGGGCGTCCACCGCCATGTAGCCCTGCAGGTAGGGCTGCTGGTCGACGGCGAAGCTGATTCGTCCGTCCCGGATGGCGGGGACGAGTTCGGCGTTGGTGTCGAAGGTGCCGATGTTCACGTCGGCCCCGGTGGATTCCGCGGCGTCGGCGACGACGAGGGACACGGGGGTGACCAGTCCCATGACCCAGTCGATGGAACTGTCCTGGGCGAGCTTCGACTGGACGGTGGACTTCACCGACGTGAGGTCCTGGCCGTTGACGTAGAGGATCTCCACGGTGCCGCCGGACAGTCCCTCGCGGATGCCGTCGCACCGTGCCTCCTGCGAGGAGTTGCCCTGCTCGTGAATCACGCAGAGCGTCTTCTTCGCGCCTTCCTCACGGAGACGTTCGCCGGCCTTCTGCCCCGCGACCCCCTCCTCCTGGCCGAAGAAGCCGGAGAGTCCGTACTTCTCGTAGTCCTCCATGCCTGCGTTCAGCCCGACGACCGGGATGCCGGCGTCCACGGCGAGCTGGGCGGCGGGTCCCATGGCGTTGGCGTTGGGCATGGTCACCGCGATGCCGTCGACGTCGGAGTCGATGGCGGACTGCACGAGGCTGGCCTGGTTCGGTGCCTGCGGATCGGAGCTGTAGCGCAGCTCGATGTTGTCCTTCCTGGCGGCGTCCTCGGCGCCCTTGCGTACGAGGTCCCAGAAGGTGTCCCCCGGGGCCCCGTGACTGACCATCGACACGACGTAGCGCGGTGTGTCGACGGTGCCGCCCCCTCCCTCCCCGTCGGAGGAACGGGGTGCGCCGCCGGTGGCGGAGCACCCGGCTGCCGCGAGGGCGGTGGTCAGTCCCACGGCGGTCACGGCGGCGGTCAGGACGGTGCGGAAGCGGATCTTGAAGGTCACAAACCGCAAGTCAATGCCTCTGAAGCGGTTAAGTCAAACCGGCTGACCTGCAGCTTTACCGATACAGTTGATCGGTTCAGGGCGATCTACCTGCGGTGGGGGAGAGGAGCCACGCACCCGCGAACGACCGCCCGACCCCTTACCAGTACGGTTCGCCCTGCACCCACTGCGGCCCGTCCCCGACATTCGCACAGGTCACCAGATCACCCCGGTGTTCGCGCACGTCACCGAGTTCGCTGTCCATGCATGTCCCACCGGGGATGTTGAGCGTCCGAGTCACGTCAGTTGTCGGATTGTCCATCGGGTCACTGGGGTACCGCTCCTGGTAGCCGGGTTCCACAGCAGGTTCGGCAGCAGGTTCAGCAACAGGTTCGGCACTGTGAACTACGTCGCGGTCTCCACCCACATCCCCGGCGGAGACTGTCGGCCCCTGGTGGAGGGACGTGGATTCGCTGTCTCCCGTCGGCTCAAGTGAGGTGAGGGACGCCCTGGGAGAGCCACTTTCATCCACGTCACCGTAGCCACAGGAAGCGACCGAAACCGCCACTGAAACGCAAACGATTCCCGCGCTCCAAGTGACAACTCTCGAACAGAAACCACCCGGAGCCTTCATCACAACACCCATCAGATGCTCTTCTTTCGCGCCACCATGTAGAAGACGCCAGAAATCGTCACAACGATACCGATAGCCAATCCGATATACCAGCCCCCGGCCAGTGTTATACTCGCCATTCTCCCGTATTCTTCGTGAGTGAACTCATCATTTCCCACTCGGGCAAAGAAAACGAACATTGTCACAGTCAGAAGATGCATGATCCCCGAGATCACCAGGGACACCGGGACACGCCGCGCCAGCGGCCTGCGAAAAGCCTGCACTGATGCGAAGACAAGGGGAATGAGGGACGCCAATGCCATCGCACAGAGGAATCCACTCCCCTGCCCCATTCCGGATACGAAGCCGAAACCGTTGACCGAGGTTCTTCCCACCCCGCCGAAGAACCCCACCGCGGCCATCTCCACACTCAACCATTTACCGAAGAGAGTGAGAAGCGAGATCAACGACATCCCCGCGAGGACACCTCCGACCACCGGCGGAGTGACCCTCGTCCCCAATACATCCACTGTCCGGACCTCTCCGGAACCCGACGGCGTTTCAGATGGGTTGCCCCCGGCCCAGACATGCCCGGCATCGGCAGACTGTGTCCTCCAGGTTTCCCGCACCGGGTGATCCGCATGAACACCCTGCCCGGGGGACCTCTCTTCCACAGCGGACCTCGGCACCGCACGCGTGTCCGCAGTTGACGGCAACTGTTCCGACCGTGCAACGGGCCGTCGGGGCAGAGAGCCCGGAATATTGTCGACACCGTTCTCCCCGGCGGTACGCCTCTTCCACTTCTGCGGAGGAGACTCGGCCCCCGGGCCCCTGTTCGAAGCCTGCAGCGGAGGTTGGGACGACTCGTCTGTCCGCTTCCAACGTCCGGGTGGTGGAGTGGTCATGAATAGTCCTTTCGACACCGTCACTGAATCCTGCGGCTTCGATTCTGTCCACTGGAGCGGCTCTGACACACCACTCCGGGGAGCAGTCCCCGTTCATCGCCTCCGCCGACTCACGTATCCTGAGACCCATGAACCACCTCCCTGACCGCATCCCCGACGAGCGTCGGCACCGGCTGAACGACGCACTGACGCTCGCCGTCGGACAGGGCCGCATCGACCTCACGGAGTTCTCCGAGCTCAGTGACGCCGTCTGGTCCACCACGGACGTGGAGCAGTTCGAACGGCTCGAGACTCTCGTCGTCGGCGGCAGCGGACGCCGCGACGTCGAGGAGCTCGCGGCCAAGGCTGCGGCCCCCGTCCCCGAGTTCCCCCGCGGTCAGACCGTCCCCCAGGTGAGCTCCCCCTCACAGAACCTGTGGTTCGGCGACCTCAGACGCGGTGGCGACATGCAGCTTGCCACCCACGAGAATTTCTTCCTCCTGTTCGGCGACGCCGTTCTCGACCTCCGCGAAGCGTCCCTGTCGGCGCCGACGACGACGCTGCACATCACCTCGGTGTTCGGGGACGTGAAGATCACCGTCCCGCCCGGAATCCGGGTGGAGAACCGGATGTCGCTCGTCTTCGGCGACGTGAAGGCGGACCAGGGGCCGCGGCTGAGCCCCGGAGCCCCGGTCGTCGTCCTCACCGGGCACACCACGTTCGGCGACGTGAAGATCACCGTCGCCGAACCCGGGGCCCCGCTCAAGAAGAGCTGGTGGGACTGGCTGTCCGGCTGAGCGGCTAC
>NZ_JALAGY010000090.1 GCF_022712195.1 Corynebacterium sp.
AGGGCCTCGAGGGCGGTGTTGGCGCCGGCGACGTAGGTGGCGTGGTGCTTGTCGTGGTGCAGCTGCATGATCTCGGCGGAGATGTGCGGCTCGAGGGCGTCGTAGTCGTAGGGGAGGTCGGGAAGCTCGTAGACAGCCATGTTCTCGGTACCTTTCGTCGGGGGTAAGCGTTTCTTTCCGTCCACCAGTCTGGTCAGTTTCCGCGCGGCTCGCAATGATTTACCAATTGAAGATGCAAGTTCAATACGTTGAACATATGGGTCTCCCGGTCGTGGGGTGCCCCACCTGCGGCGATCCCGTGGCCGGCGTACGCTGGGGATCAATTCACCGTGGCACAGGCCCGCCGACCTACCCCCACAGGAGCAGCCGTGAGAACTAGCACAGGTACGAGGATCGTTCTGATCGGGGCGGGGGACGTGGGCGTCGCCTACGCCTACGCCCTGGTGAACCAGGGGCTGTGCGACCACCTGGTGATCATCGACGTGGACGAACGCAAGACCTGGGGGCACGTGCAGGACCTCAACCACGCCGTGCCGTGGTCGGGGTACGGAACACGGGTCACCCAGGGGGACTACAGCGACTGCGCGGACGCGGCCATCGTGTGCATCTGCGCCGGGGCGGCGCAGAAACCCGGGGAGACCCGTCTGGACCTGGTGGACAAGAACGTGGCCATCTTCCGCGACATCGTCGGCAGGGTCCGGGACTCCGGTTTCGACGGGGTGTACCTGGTGGCCACCAACCCGGTCGACATCCTCTCCTACGCCACCTGGAGGATCGCCGGGGTCCCCTCGAACCAGGTCATAGGTTCGGGCACGATCCTGGACACGGCCCGCTTCCGGTCGGCGCTGGGGGAGTACTTCCAGGTCGCCCCGACCTCCG
The DNA here is from genome assembly GCF_022712195.1 of Corynebacterium sp. Classification (GTDB taxonomy): domain Bacteria; phylum Actinomycetota; class Actinomycetes; order Mycobacteriales; family Mycobacteriaceae; genus Corynebacterium. The sequence continues at coordinate 880 of NZ_JALAGY010000090.1, forward strand.
TCCACGCCTACGTCATCGGTGAGCACGGCGACACCGAACTCCCCGTCCTGTCGGCGGGCACGGTCGCCGGAGTGCCCCTGCCTGTCCGGCTGGCACAGTCGCCGGACGGCGGGGACAGCGTCGGCGAGATCTTCCGGCGCACCCGCGACGCCGCCTACGAGATCATCAACGCCAAGGGTTCCACGAGCTTCGGCATCGGTGTCGGCATGGCGAGGATCAGCCGGGCCGTCCTGCGCAACGAGGACGTCGTCCTGCCGGTCTCCGCGCTGGTCGACGGGCAGTACGGCCGAGGCGACTCCCCGGCGATCTACATCGGCACCCCGGCGGTGGTCAACAGCAGGGGCATCCGGGAGGTCATCGAACTCGGGCTCGACGACACCGAGCAGGAGCAGTTCGACGTCTCCGCGGACACCCTGCAGCAGGTCATGGAGGACGCCGGCGTGCTCGGGCCCGGCGACCGGGCGTAGCGTCAGACCCGCAGGAACCGCCGGATCAGCGGCATCTCCTCGCGCGCCTGGGCCAGGCCGGCCTCGTAGGTCTCCGCCAGTTCGTTGAGCTTGCGGGTCCCGTTGCCCAGGGGCATGCGGTGCGGGGCGAAGATGTACGCCTTGCCGCGCCGCTCCTGTTCGAAGATCCAGTCACGGGTCCGGTTGTAGCGGGCGTGCCGGTCCAGCATCGACTGCGCCAGCGCCGGGTACTGGGGGAAGGCCTTCTTCACGAACCAGGTGAACCTCGAGGCGCTCTTGCGGTACGACCGGGTGCGCGTCATCACCACCAGGAAGCGGTCGAACCCCTCCATCTCGATGGCGGAGTCCACCGGGATGCCCCCGGTCGAACCGAAGGCGCCGTCGAAGTAGACCTCCGTGCCGATCTTCGTCGGCGGCATGACGATCGGCAGGGACGCGGAGGCGCGGGCGTGGCGCAGGAAGTCGTCCAGGCCGTGCATGTCCTCCCGCGCCCAGTGCACGGTCTCGCCGGTCCGTCCGTTGAAGCCGGAGATCCGGAAGTTGCCCGGGCTCGCCGTGATCGCGTCCCAGTCCGGCACCATGCTGCGGTCCTCGACCTGCGCGTCCGGCCCGAAGATGTAGCGGGCGTTGAAGAACCCGTCCCCCCGCAGGAAGGGCCGGATCCCGCCGAACAGCGGGTCGCCGGGGAAGACGGTGAAGTAGTCGCGGGCCAGGCGCGTGTCCTGCGAGAGGTACGTGGCCACGTGCACCGCCGACGCCGAGTTCCCGTAGGTCCAGTCGAACTGGATGCCCTCCTCGAGCAGCGCCTGCACCATCGCGGAGGAGAATGCGGCGCGCATCGCCCCACCCTCGAACACCAGGGCGGTGTCACTGACCGGTCTGCTCGGGACGCCCCGTGCCGGACCCCCGTGCAGTGGGGGACGGACACCTGCCGGAAAATCTTCCACGGCATCACATAGTACAGTGCGCCGGTCGGCGTGACGTGGCGGATCGGGTAACAATGGGGGCGTGAAGATCATCGCGCACCGCGGGGCGAGCGGATACCGGCCGGAACTGACCCTCGACGCCTACGAGCACGCCGTCGACCTCGGGGCGGACGGGGTGGAGTGCGACATCCGGCTCTCCGCGGACGGGGTGCCGGTGGTCATCCACGACGCCACGGTGGACCGCACCTCGGACGGCACCGGCGCCGTCGCCGCGATGCCGTTGGCCCGGCTGAGGGAGTTCAACGTGGGCACCGCCGAACGTCCCCAGCGCATCCTCACGCTGCGCGAACTGCTGGAGTTCATCCGGGACGTCCGGCCTGCCGGGAAGCGTCCGGAGCTCTTCGTGGAGACCAAGCGCCTCGGCAGCGCGCGGGAACGGGACGGCCGGCTGGAGGCGGCGATGAACCGGGAACTCCACGCCGCAGGGATGGCCGACGGCGACCTGGCCGGGCTGGTGCACCTGATCTCCTTCGACCACGGCTCCCTGGCCCGGTTCGGCGCGTTGAACCCGGGCATCCACCGCATCTACCTGCGCAAGGAGTACCGCCTGTGGCGCCTGCTCAGACACCTCGAACCCGCCGGGGTGGCCCCCTCACAGGGGTTTTCCGTGCGCCGCGCCAGGGAGGCCCCCCAGCACGTCGTCGGCGCGGGGGACCGCACGTACGTGTTCACCGCCAACCGGGACGACGACCTGCTGTGGCTGCGACGCCACGGCGTCCGGTGGGCCGCCACGGACTACCCGGACCGGGCCCGCCGGGTGCTCGGGGGCGCGGTCACGCTCCCCTGACCGCTAGACTGTGGTCCGTGGCTAAGAAGAACAGGAAGAACAAGAACCAGGACGACCTGCCCGAGGGCATGAGCCGTCGCCAGGCGAAGCTCGCCAAGCGTGCCGCGGAGCGCGCCGCACTGGAGCGCGACCCGCGTCCCTACGGCGACTTCGCCGCCGAGGCCGACCTCATCGCCCTGCAGGAGTTCGTCCCCTCCGCCTACTTCACCGCGGAGACCGAGAAGGACGCCGGGTTCACCCGTCCGGTCACCGTCTGCACCGTCCTGCCCGGCGCAGCGGCCGCCCTGGTCCGCGCCGAAGACGAGGGCGGCGAGGCCCTCGTCGCCCTGCAGACCCAGCACCGCGGCGACAACCCCAACCGGGACCTGGCCTTCGCCCTGGAGTGGGCCAGGACCGCGGAACCGGGCACCACACTGGAGGTCGCCGTCGCCGACGGGTCCGAGCCCGCGCTGTCGTCCCTGCTGGTCGCGGGGCAGACCCCCGCCATCGAGGTCTGTGAGGACTTCAACTGGTGGCTCACCGAGGACCAGCGTTCCAACCCGCAGGTCGTCGCCTCCCTCGACCAGGCCAACGCCTCCGTGCTGCCGAGCGTCCGGGTGGACGCCGCGGTCACCGGCGCCGCCTGGTGGATCGACCCCGGCGAGAAGGCGCACATCCGCTGGGTCCGTCCGGAGACCGAGGCGCAGCTGCTCCCCGCGCTGGCCCGCGTCCACGCGGCCGGCCAGCTGAACCTGGGTGAGGACACCCGCTTCGCCGGCGTGTTCCGCACCCACGGCATCCTCGTGCCGGTGTTCGACCTGGACAACACCGTAGACGCCAGCGAGTTCGCCGCACCGCTGCAGGAACTGGACGCCCGGATCTCCGAGGCCCTGTCCGGCATCGCCGACGGTGGCGCCCTCACCGCGGAGGAGCAGAAGTCCCGCCAGACGATCATCGCCCGCGAGGTCACGATCCGCTGACGGCCGATCTGTGCCACCATGGGTGGCATGGCTGATACCGCATTCCAAGGAACCCCCGCACACACCGTCGGTGAGCTGCCCGCCGTGGGCACCACGGCGCCCGACTTCACCACCGTCTCCGCCGGGCTGAAGGACGTCGACGGCGCCTCCCTCCGCGGCCGGCGCGTGGTGCTGAACATCTTCCCCTCGGTCGACACCGGTGTCTGCGCCGCGTCCGAGCGGGAGTTCAACAGGCGGGCCGCCGACCTGGACAACACCACCGTCGTCTCGGTCTCGAAGGACCTCCCCTTCGCCCTGGGCCGTTTCTGCGCCGCCGAGGGCATCGACAACGTGGAGGCCACCTCCGCCTTCCGGTCCTCCTTCGGCGAGGACTTCGGGGTCACGCTCACCGACTCCCCGCTCGCCGGCCTGCTGGCCCGTGCCGTGGTCGTCGTGGACACCGACGGCACCGTCCTGCACTCACAGCTCGTCCCGGAGATCACCACCGAGCCCGACTACGACGCCGCCCTCGCCGTCCTGAACTGACCCGCGCGCGACCGCGCGCGGGACCACGACGGTGGTCAGCGCAGCTCGCTGAACAGTTCCTCCGCGGCGGCGTCGTCCCACAGCACCACGCTGCCGGCGTCGGTGTCGGCGAAGCCGCCGACGGGGACGGTCTGCTGCTCCGCGCCGCGGACCATGCCCAGCGCCAGGCGGGCGAGGTGCCACACATGGTCGCCCTCGTCCACGGTCAGCGCATCAGAGAACGCGTTGACCAGGGGGAACGCCCGGAAGGGGTTGGCCAGGGTGCCGAAGGACCCCACCTTCGAGACCACGGCGCCGAGGAACTCACGCTGACGTTCCACCCGGTCCAGGTCGCCGTTAGCCGAGGTGTAGCGGGTGCGCACGTACCCCAGGGCCGTCGGCCCGTCCATCTCCTGGCAGCCGGCCTCGACGTTGAGGCCGGCCATCGGGTCGTCGATGGGCTCGGACGGGCACAGCTCCACCCCGCCGACCGCGTCGACGATCTTGCCGAAACCGCCGAAACCGATCTCCATGTAGTGGTCCATGCGCATGCCCGTGGCACCCTCGACGGTCTGCTGCAGCAGCTGGGGGCCGCCGAAGGCGAACGCGGAGTTGATCTTGCCCTCGCCGTAGCCCGGGATCGACACGTAGGAGTCACGCGGGATCGAGACCATGGTCGGCTTCCCGCCGAACGCCGGGACGTGGACCACGATGATCGAGTCCGTCCGTGCCCCTCCCTCGGAGAGGTCGCCGGCGGCGTAGCGCTCACCGTCCTCCTCGCTCATGCCCTCCCGGGAGTCGGACCCCACCAGGAGCCAGTTCGACCCTGAGGTGTTGCCGATCCGGCCCTCGTAGTCGGAGAGCGCGTCGATGCGGTTGATGTTCGAGTCGACCCACCATGCGGTGCCGCCCGCCACGAGGAGGATCACCAGCAGCAGGGCGCCGAGCACCCGCAGCGGACGGATCCGCCGCCGCTTCCGGGGACGCCGGGGGCGTGGAGCCGGTC
>NZ_JALAGY010000091.1 GCF_022712195.1 Corynebacterium sp.
ACCCCGTCGTCCCCCGGCGTCCCGCCGTCCCCGGCAGGAACCAGCCACGACAGGTCACCCCCGGACGTGTTGACGCACAGCACATGCGGCATCGCCCCGGTGTAACGAATCACCGACACCGACGCCGGGTCGGCGTGCACCCGCTGGAAATGGTCGAACGGCATGCCGTACGCGTCGGCGATGACGGACTTGATGACATCCCCGTGGCTCACCGCGACCCACACCGCGCCGGTGCCGTGCTGCTCCTCGACGGCGGCGTCGTGCCCGCGGATGGCGGCCACTGCCCGGGCCTGCATGTCCACCAGCGCTTCGCCGCCGGGGAACACCGCCGCCGACGGCTGGCCGACCACGGTCGCCCACAGCTCCTCCTTGGCCAGGTCGGCGAGTTTCCGGCCCTGCCACTCGCCGTAACCGCACTCGGTGAGCCGGTCCTCGGTGGTGAAGGAGGGGGAGCCCTGCTGCCGGTCGAGGATGGTGCGCGCGGTCTGCCGGCACCGCTCCAACGGGCTGGAGACGATGCGGGACAGGGGAACGTCGGCGAGACGGGTGGCGGTGCGGTCCGCCTGCCGGTGACCGGTGTCGTCCAGAAGGACGCCGGGGGTCCGACCGGCGAGGACGCCGTCGGTGTTCGCTGTGCTGCGTCCGTGCCGGACCAGGATCACTGTGGCCATGGGGTCGAGGTTAGTCCGGGCGGGGCAGGTGGCGCAGGGGGCCGGACGGACCCGGCACCGGAACGGAGCGCCTGCCGTTCGCCCCCGGAATCGCCACCCCGACCTCGCCGACTCCGGCACCGTGACCCCGGGCGCTACACTCTTCCCCGATGGTAATCATGCGTGCGGAGGCGGCCTATCAGCGGACGGCGGCGGCCTTCAAGAACCCGACCCTGGACCTGCTGCACGGCAGGTACGCGCCCTTCGTGGTCGCGGCGTTGTCGCTGATCTTCACCCCGGACCGTCCCACCGTGGCGATCTCGGACGCGCACGTGGAGGTCGGTGACATCGTCGACGAGCTCCGTGCCGCCGGCTACGACGAGGACGACCGCAGCGGCGGACGAGGCGGACGCGGCCTGCCGTCCGGCAACGGCCGGGAGATCTGCCGTTACTGGGTGCGTGTCGGTTGGCTGGTGCCCCAGATCGAGGATGACGTCGAGGTCTACCGGCTCTCCGCCCAGGCCGTCGGCGCCCTGGAGATCGTGGGTCGCAGTGGTCTGGGGCGCGCGCGGGTGTCCCGCTCCCGTGTCCGGACCCTGCTGGACGCTGTGGACCAGCTCGCCCACGCCGCCGAGACCGACCCACAGGAGCGCATCGCCACCCTGCAGGCCGAACGTGCGGCGATCGACGAGGAGATCGAGAAGCTGGAACGGGGGGAGATCGACCCCGTCGACGACGACCAGCTGCTCGAGGAGGCGGAGAACGTGGTCCACCTCTCCCGTGAGCTTCCCGCCGACTTCGCCCGGGTGGCGGAGTCCATCAACGCCATGCAGCGCGACGTGGTCGCCGACCTGCGCCGGGACGTCCGGCCGACCGGCGAGGTGCTGCGGGAGTACCTGCACCGCGGGCAGCACGTCATGGAGGCGACCCCGGAGGGGCGTGCGTTCTCCGGCGCGCTGAACCTCATCGGTGACCCGGAGAACATCGACCACCTCACCGACCAGCTCAGCATGCTCATGGCTTTGCCGTTCTCCAGGCACATGAGCGCCGAGCAGCGTCGTGAGCTTCTCGCCATCGCCCGTCGGGTGGAGCAGGGGGTGCAGGAGGTGCTCACGGCGCAGCGTCGGGCCTCCCACGTGATCACCGCGCAGGTACGTACCCACGACCCTGTGCGTGACCGGGAGGTCGACGACCTGCTGCGCAGCGTCATGTCCGGGCTGCAGACCTGGATGCAGGAGACCAGGGCGGATTCCCGGGCGCAGGACGCGGTGGAACCGTTGCGGAGTTTCCCGACCGCCCACCTGGGCCATCTGCGTCAGACTCTCAACGACCTGCACGAGCCCGGTGCCCCGGAACCGCTGCGTCACGGGGAGGACGACCCGGACGTCGAGTTCCTCCACGCCGACACCCGTGCGTGGGGTGGTCCGCACTACCTGGAGCTCGAGGAGTTCGTCGCCGGTCTGGACGGACCGTTCGACCTGGCCACGGCCTTCGGCGGGGTGCCCGACGACAGCCGTCGTCCCGTGGATCTGCTGGGGCTGCTGGAGATCGCCCACCGCAACGGCTTGGAGGAGAATGACGACGTCTCCGTCGTCGAGACACTGCGCCCTGACGGGACCGTCCGCCGCTTCGCCTTCGGCGCCGTCACCGCCACCGCCCGGCCTGCACAAGGAGCTGAGGAATGACAGAGAACGATCCCTTCATCGACACTGTGGCGATGGAGCGGGACCCCGACGAGTGCTTCGCCGGTGACAGGGGAGTACTCGACCCGGAGGTCCGGCGGGTGCTGGTGCGGCTGCTGCAGCGTCGCTTCCTGCAGGCCGAGCGCAACCGTGACGACTGGAAGATCTTGATGGACAACCAGCAGGTCATCGAGTCGCGGCTGCACGACCTGTTCGTGCGGCTGGTGGTGGACTCCGACCGTGGGGTCGCCTACAAGCAGCAGGTGCGGTCCGATGAGCTGGACGTGCCCATCCTGCTCCGCGACGAGCCCTACACCCGCGCCGAGACCCTGGTGCTGGTCTACCTGCGCACCGTCTACCAGCGCGAGTCCACCGCCGGTGAGCTCGCCGCCCGGGTGGACGTCGAGGAGGTCGAGCAGACCGTGATGACCTACTTCACCGAGGCCAACGGCGACATCGCCCGACGGCAGAAGCTGATCCGCAATGCGTTGGGCCGCCTCCGTCAGGAGGGTGTGATCGACGAGGAGACCGAGGGCCGCTACCGCATCAGCCCTCTGGTCGAGATCGTGCTCAGCGCCGACCGGCTCCGTGAGCTGCAGCGCTGGCTGCAGGAACAGACGGCGCAGAACCAGGCGCAGGGAGGAAACGGACTGTGACCATGCTCGACACGTTGTTCGGACTGGTGCCGGCGGAGTCCCGCGGGCAGCAGTGGCTCGCCGATGAACTCCACCTGGTCAACTGGGGAGGCTACGACGGTGCCCACCGGGTGAGGTTCTCGCCCGAGGCCACGCTGCTGTGCGGCGGCTCCGGCTCCGGCAAGTCCACGCTGATGGACGCCTACATCGCGCTGATGATGCCGCACACCACCCCCTTCAACGGGGCGTCCAACGGCGGGGTCACGGGGCGCCCGCGCGGCGAGGACCAGCGCAACATCCTGTCCTACGGCCGCGGCAAGATCGACGAGTCCCGTACCGACGACGGCACCCAGGTCACCGTGCTGCGCGGTGACGGCTGCGACACGTGGACGGCCGTGTCGATGACCTGGCGGGACCACGACGGTTCCCGGTTCACCGCCGTGCGCGCCTGGTACATCCCGGCGTCCGCCCGGGTGCTGGAGGACACCGTGAAGGTGCGCGGTGTGGTCGAGGGCGACTTCGACCCGGCCTCGCTCGAGGACGCGGCGTCCCGGCGGCTCGCCGACTCCGCGGTGAAGGAGGCAGGTCTGGAGACCATGGCCACCGACCGGGAGTTCCTGGCCCGGGTGCACTCGGTGCTGGGCATCGGCGCGGCGGGTGCGGGGGCCAAGGCGATGAGCCTGCTGGCCCGCATCCAGGCGGGTCAGCAGATCACCACCGTGGACGAGCTCTACAAGCGTATGGTGCTCGAGGAACCGGAGACCATGGCCACCGCCGACGCCGTCGTGGCCCACTTCGACGAGCTGGAGAGCACGCGTGCCCGCATGGTCACCGCGCAGAGGCAGGTGCGTGTGCTGCAGCCGGTCCGCGGGATCCGGGCGAAGATAGAGGACGCCGCCGGTCGGCTCCGGCTGCTCGACGAGATCGGACGGTTCTCCGACCCGACCTCCCTGGCGTCGCTGTGGCGTACGGAACGCCGGCTGGAGCTGCTCCACGAGGCAGAGACCGAGGTCCGGACACGGAAGAAGGCCGCGGACGCGGAGGTCCGCGCCCAGACCGCCCTGGCAGAGGCGGCGGAGGTGGAGCGCGACGGACTGCTCGAGGTGTTGCGCCACTCCGGTGGCGACCGGCTCGACACCGCGGAACGGGAACTGGCCCAGGTGGAACGTCGCCTGTCCGCCGTCCGTCAGAACCGTGCCCGGTTCGACGAGAACACGGCCTGCCTGGACTGCACCGTCGGGTCGGAGGCGGAGTTCACCGCCCTGGCCGAGCGTGCCCGTGCGGCACTTGCGGACCCGGGCGCCAAGACCTCCGCGCGCGACGGCTACGCGGAGACCCGGGTGGAGCTGAAGAATCTGCGCCGTCGGCTGGCGGAACTGGAGACCGAGCAGCGGTGGACCGGCCAGCGTCGCGACAACATCCCCGAGCGGCTGCACGTCGCCCGCCGGATCCTCGCCGACGCCGCGGGACTGTCGATCGAGGACCTGCCGTTCGTCGGTGAGCTCATCGACGTCTCCACCGAGTACGAACCCTGGCGGGAGGCGTTCAACCTCGCCCTCGGCGGATTCGCCACCACCATGCTCATCGACGCCGCCGACCTGCCCCGCTTCCGTGCGGCGGTGGAGTCCGTGCGCACCGACGTCCGGCTACGCTACGAGGGCGTGCACACCGGCTTCGGCCAGCGCGCGGGTCTTGATCCGCAGCGGCTCCCCGGCCGGCTCGACTACCGGGAGACCGCCTTCACCGGGTGGCTGCAGGACCGGCTGGAACGCCAGTTCGGGTTCCACTGCGTCGACTCCGCCGACGGCCTGGCCGCTCGCCAGCCGGCGTTGACGATCACCGGCCAGGTCTCCCAGGGCGACCGTGGTGCCCACGGAGGTCACGGCGGCCGCAATGTGCTGGGCTTCTCCAGCCGACGACGGCTCGCGGAGCTGGACGAGGAGATCGCCTCCCTGCGGGAGCGGATCAGTGCCGCCGAGGACGCCGAGCGTCGGGCCGGTGCCGACCTTGACGAGCTGGACGCCCGCCACGCCGCCTACGCGCGTGTGACGGACGTGAGCTGGGACCAGATCGACGTCGCCACCGTGGAGGCGGAGCGTGACCGGTGGGCCGGGGTGATCGCCGAGATCACCGACGGCAGCCCTGAGATCTCCGACCTGCAGCGGCAGATCGCCGCGCTGAAGGACAAGGTCACCCGGCTGCAGGAGAGCACCGGCCGGGCCAAGGGCGAGCAGGAACGCCTGGCACGGCAGTGGGCCGACACCGTCGACGAGGTCGACGCCGCCCAGCAGGCACTCGACGAGGCGGAGAGCGAGGAGCGCTCCCTCAGCGACGCCCAGGCGTCCTACCTGAACGAACGCTTCGACCCGCCGGCGGGCGGGGACCGGGCAGGGTCGGGCAACGGTTCGCGGCTGGCCCGGTTCGACGCCGCCCTGGACACCGCCTCGCGACGACTGGAGGACGACCGGGCGGCCGCCCAGGCGACCGTGTCGGAACAGCGGGAGACGCTGCGCCGCACCATGGAGACCTTCCTGGACACCTGGCCGAACCCCACGCTGCGTGCCGACCCGGACACCTCCCTGAAGGACTTCGAGCGGATCCTCGAGGACCTGGAGACCAGCGGACTTCACCAGTTGGAGGCGGAGTGGCGGAACAGTCTGCTGACCCTGTCCGGCAACGACCTGACCAACCTCGACTCCACGCTGGGGCGTGCCCTGCGCGAGATCCGGGAACGCATCGAACCGATCAACCGGATCATGGAGGACCTCCCGTTCTACGACGACGACCACCGACTGCAGATCGTCCCGCGTGAGAACCAGTCGGAGGTGCGGCGACGGTTCCGCAAGGACCTGCGCGACGTGCGACGTCTCATCGAGGACGCCACCGGCGACGCAGAGCGCGAACAGGCATACGAACGAATGTCACGGCTGATCAACAGGATCCGCAGAGACGCCCCGGACTTCGCCGACCTGGTCGACGTACGCAACCACGTGCGGGTCAGCGCGGAGAAGATCCACGCCGAGACCAAGGAGCATGCCGCGCTCTACGACCACATCGGGGAGAAGTCCGGTGGAGAGTCACAGGAGCTGATCGCCTTCATCGTCGGTGCCGCCCTGCGGTACCAGCTGGGTGACGCCGACGCGGAACGCCCGCGGTATGCACCGGTGTTCCTTGACGAGGCGCTGATCAAGGCGGACGCGCACTTCACCAAGCGCGCGATCGGCGCCTGGCGTGGACTGGGGTTCCAGCTGGTCATCGGTGCACCGAACGACAAGTACAGTGCGATCGAACCGCACGTGGACGTCGAGTACGACATCCTCAAGGACACCCGGGGCCGGTCGTGGGCGAAACCGAAGGTGGCGTTGCCGGCCTAGGGGCTGTCGGCCGTGAAGGCCCTCAACGATCCGGCGCACACCACCAGCGCGACCAGTGCGACGGTGCCGTCCGTCGCCGCGCCGGCGGCTGTCACCTCGTCGAAGTCCGACAGAGAAACCACGGTGTCCAGCAGGATCAGCAGGGTGCCGAGGAACAGCAGGGAGACGCTACCGGTCACCCCTCCGACACGGAGGACGTGACAGAGCCAGGCCGCCCCGATGAGGAGCGGCCCGAGAATGAGTGAGACAAGGAACACCGGGGCGACCGCCGCCGTCGTCTCCGTCGTCCTACTGCTGGGTGGTGTTGACGATGTAGAGGTCGCAGGGCGCCTCGGCGGCGACCTTGCGGGCGATGCTGCCGAGGATCCGTGAGATGCCCTGGACGTGCTTGTTGCCCACGACGATGGTGTCGGCGTCGACCTTCTTCGCCACGAGCAGCAGCACGTCCGCGGGTGTCCCCTCCACCGCGGAGGCGTGGACCGTCAGCGACGGGTGGGTCTCACGCAGGACGGCGGCGACGGAGTCGGCGACCTCCTGGGCGGCGTGGGCGTATCCGTCGGTGAGTTTCTGGTAGGCGGCTGAGGCGCCGGGGCCCATGTTGGTGCTCTTGGCGGCCTGCAGGGAGACCGAGGCACTGATGCTGTACGCGGAGAGGACGTGCAGCTCCGCGCCGATGCCGTCTGCCAGCTCCGCCGCCTTCTGGGCGGCGGCCAGAGCCGTCTGGCTGGAGTCGACCCCGGTCACAATAGTCTTCGTCATCGTGTGCCTTTCGGAGAGGTGTCGGGGACACCGCGGTAGTTTATGTTCCGACAGTGTAGCGTGTCCCGACCGGTCAGCGGTGGGTGGTGTGCACGATGTACAGGTCGCACGTGGCTTCGGCGGCGACCTTGCGGGCGACGCTGCCGAGGATGCGGGAGAATCCCTGGACGTGCTTGTTGCCCACCACGATCATGTCCGCAGACAACGCCCGGGCCTGCCGCACGAGAACCTCCGAGGGGGTCCCCTCCTGGGCGGAGGAGACGATCGTCAACCCGGGGTGGGCCTCCCGGAGGACGCCGGCGACCGCGTCGGCGACATGCGCCGCGGCACGGGCCTGACCGTCGGTGAGGTTCTGGTACGCCACCGAGGTGGACAGGCCCAGGTCCTTGGTCTTGAAGGACTGCAGGGTGTCGGCGGTGCTGATGCTGTAGGCGGAGAAGACGTGGAGCTCGGCACCGAGGCCCTCCGCCAGCTCCGCGGCCTTGCCGGCGGCGTTGAGGGCGGTCTGGCTGGAGTCCACGCCGGTCACTATCCTCCGGGTCGTGTCGGTCATCGTGTGCCTTTCTCGTTGTCGGTGTGTGCCGTGGCGGTGGGAGCTGTGGAGTCTGTGGAGTCTGTGGAGTTCGGGGCTTCGGCGTCAGGCCCGGGGGCAGACTGCATGATCTCCTCCGCCTTCTCCAGCAACTTGGGCCTCCGGACGGCCTGCCAGACGGCGAAGATGATGGAGGCCACGGTCAGGATGCCCAGGACCAGCGGGATGGGCTCGAGCATCCAGGTGAAGCTGCCGTTGTTGATGATCATGGCGCGGCGGAAGCCGGACTCGGCGATCGGGCCGAGGATGACGCCGATGATGAGCGGAGCGAGCGGGAAGCCGCCCTTGACCATGAGGTAGCCCAGGATCGCGGCCATGAACATCACCAGCACGTCGAAGATGCTGGAGCGCATCGCGTAGGACCCCACCACGGCGAGGACGATCACAGAGGGCCAGAGGAGCCGCGGCGGGACAGACTCGATGAGCTTCACCCAGAAGCTCACGCCGAACCACCCGAGGATCAGCAGGACCAGATACACCAGGGCGAAGCCGATGAACAGCCCGTAGATCAGGTCCGGGCTTCCGGTGAACAGGGTGGGACCCGGCTGCAGGCCGTGGACGGTCAGTGCACCGATCAGAACGGCGGAGGTCACGTCACCCGGGATACCGAGCGTGAGTGTCGGCACCATGGCACCGGCGGTGCCGGCGTTCTTGGCGGACTCCGCGGCGGCGATTCCCCGTGGTTCCCCCTTGCCGTACCTGGACTTGTCCTTGGCGGCGCGCTTCGATTCGTTGTAGGCGACGAAGGCGCTGATGTCCCCGCCGACACCGGGGATGATTCCGATGATGAAACCCACGGCTGAGCCCAGGAGGCTGGAGGGTGCGAGCTTGCGTAGCCAGGACGGGGTGGCCCGGAACTTCTCAGGCTTCATCTTGAGGTTCAGCTTGGATACCCGCTCGACCTGGAGGAAGGCTTCGGAGACGGCGAACAGGCCGATCATCAGCGGGATGAAGGAGATCCCGGAGATCAGGTCGGCGTTGCCGAAGGTCAGCCGGGGGAAGCCCTGGATCGTGTCGAGACCGATCATGGCGATGCCCAGGCCGAGGAATCCGGCGATCAGCCCCTTGACCATCCTGCCCTCGGAGATCGAGGCGATGATGGTGAGGGCGAACAGGGCGAGCATGAAGTTCGCCGAGGAGCCGAAGCCCAGGGCGAAGTCGGCGATGACCGGGGAGAAAAAGGCGAGCAGCAGCACTCCGATGAACCCGCCGATGCACGACGCGAGCACGGAGATCTTCAGCGCCTGGACGCCTTTACCCGCCATCGCCATGGCGTGGCCGTCGGCGACTGTCGCCGCTGACGCCGGGGTCCCCGGGGTGCGGATGAGGATCGCGGGAATTGAGCCCGCGTACACCGCGCCGCCGTAGATGCCCAAAAGCAGCATCATCCCGGCCAGCGGTTCCAGGGCGAAGGTGAAGGGGAGAAGAAGGGCCACTCCCACGGTGGCGGAGATACCGGGGAGGGCGCCGACCACCATTCCTATGAGAACGCCCAGGACCAACATGATCATGACCTGAAAGTCTGCGACGGCGCCGAGGCCGTCCATCCAGTTACTCATGGCATAATCCCCTCAATGACGCCGGTGGGGAGGTAGACACCCAGGGCGTCGGTAAACAGGTAGTAGACGGCGACCGAGACGACGACCGGCACCAGGACAAGACGGACGATGCTGCGGACGCCCATGATCAGCAGTCCGATGACCATGAAGATCAGAGTGGACAGCGTGAATCCGAGTGGGGTGAGGGCGAAGGTGTACGCCACACCCGCGACGACGATCAGGATGGTACGCACCCTGGAGCCGGCGTCGGGAAGGAAAGTGTTCTTCTCGGAGTTGAAGACCAGCATGATGCCGAGAACGACCAGTGCCGCGCCGATCAGGCGGGGGAGTGCCGCGGTGCCCGGGTCCTCCGGCTGTCCGGGTTCAGGGAATCCGAAGGCCTGGACGAGGAGGAAGGCACCGAGAGCGACGATGAGTCCGGCGATGATCCGGTCGCCGAGAAGTGAACCGTCCTTCACCGGCGGGTCGACGGGTGCAGGTGGTGCGGTGCCGGCGGGTACGCCGGAGGGTGTTCCGGTGGGGGTGGACATCAGTTACCTCCCAGTCCGGCGTCGTCGACGACGGTTTTGTAGCGGTCGTACTCCTCGGCGAGGAAAGTGTCGAAGTCGCCGGCGTCCTTGTACTCCTGGGTGAACCCGAGGTTGTCCATGTAGCTGGAGAATCCCTCGGACTGGCGTGCCTCGTTGAAGCACTCGTTGAGTTCTTCGACAGCTGCGTCGGGGGTGCCGGCCGGTGCGAAGAGACCAAGGATGGCGTAGCTGGTCCAGTCCATTCCGGCTTCCTTGAGGGTGGGGACGCCGGGGAGGATGTCCTCGAGCCGCTCCTCACCCGCGATGGCGAGGGCCCGGAGCTGGTCGCCCTCGACGAAGGGGGCGATCTCGGCCGCGCCCACGGAGACAGCCTTGGTCTCGTGGCCCATCACGGCCTGGAGGGCGCCAGCGGCGCCGCCGTAGGGGACGTTGCGGATGTTGGGCTGGTTCGCCTCCTGTGACAGACCGGCGAAGCCCATGTGGTAGATGGAGCCGGTGCCGGAGCTGGCCATGGTGACGTCCTCGTCGGTGGTCAGCAGTTCCTCGATGTCATCGATGTCGGAGTTCGGCGGTACGCCGTAGGCGATCGGCTGTTCGCTGTACTGCATGATTCCGCGGACGTCGTCCGGGCCTATGGGTGACACTCCCAGGTGAGGGAGGATGGACAGCTCGATGGACGCTACCCCGATGGTGTTTCCGTCGGGTGCGGATGAGGTCACGGACTGGAACCCCACGGTGCCTGAGCCGCCAGTCTCGTTCCGGATGATGACGTCGCGCCCACAGGTCTGCTGAGCGTAGATCGCGAGCTGGCGGGCTGTGCCGTCAGCTGAACCTCCGGGATTGAAGGGAACGACGAGGTTCAGGGGAGTGCCGCTGCCGGAGGATCCCTCCGAGTCGTCGTCGGCACTGCAGGATGTCAGCGCCAGGGCGCCGATCAGTGTGAGTGCCCCGACAGTGCGGCGGGCCTTCCTGCCTGTTCTTCGTTGTGTTGGGATCTGTCCACTCATGTATGTGTCCTCTGGTCTCCACGTCAGTCACGGGCACTGTTCGCTGTGCGCACGATCGTTCGCTTTATGCCTAAAACTTACCCCATGAAAAGTGTCTGTCACAACATCGCGAGGAAAGAGCGATGCAGATCACACTGCGGTGGGTGTGGTGCCGATGTAGGCGCCATGAAGAATCACGAAGTGAATAATCTGTTCCTGTGGGCGAGCGTCCACCGCGGAACCGGACTTGACCCTGATGCAGCATCAACCCTGCATGCTGTACCGGAGCCCCGTGGTCACAGCGGGGACGGTCTTCGCCCTCCTCGGCGCCGACGACCTGTTGGCGCGGTTCGCGCTCACCGGCGCAGGGGACCGCCGAGTGCCCACCTACTCCGGCGGGATGCGGCGGCGACTCGACATCGCGATGGGCAACATCGGCGACCCTCCGGTGGTCTTCCTCGATGAGCCGACCACCGGACTCGACCCGGAGCGGCGCAGGGAGGTGTGGCGGACGGTCGGGGACCTCGCCGACCACGGCACCACGGTGCTGTTGACGACGCAGTACCTCGAGGAGGCGGAGGCGCTCGCCGACAGGATAGCGATCCTGCACCGGGACGGATCATCGTCGACGGCACGCTGGACGAGCTGAAACAGAACCTGCCACCGGCCCAGGTCGAGTACGTGGAGCGCCGGCCGTCGCTCGAGGACGTGTACCTCGCCCTGGTCACCGGGGAGGAGCGGCCATGAGAACCCACGTCGTCGCCGAGACCGCGGCACTCACGGGGCGGTCGATGAAACATGTCGGCAGAAGTCCGGACACCGTCATCACCACCGCGGTCATGCCCGTGGCGATGATGCTGCTGTTCGTGTACGTCTTCGGCGGAGCCATCGACACCGGGGGAGTCTCCGACCGGTACATCGACTACATGCTCCCCGGAATACTGCTGGCCACCGTGGCGACGGGAGTCTCCTACACAGTGCTCCGGATCCACGCCGACCTGAACGGTGGATTCTTCGACCGCTTCCACTCACTGCCTATCAGCCGGTCGGCCGCACTGTGGGCGCACGTCCTGACCTCCGTGGCCTCCACCGCGGGTTCGCTCGTGATGGAGGTCGCCGCGGCTCTGCTCATGGGCTTCCGGTCTGGTGCTGGTAAGTGCCGGTGTACCTCTGGCCCGGGTGGAGGAACTTCTCGAGACCGATGCCGGGGAGTTCTCCGGGAAGGTGCTTGAGATCGACGGTGCGCTTCGCCAGAAGATCGCTCGTCTGCAGGACACCCGGCCTCGGCTCGGCCGACTTGCCGCGGGGGAGCAGATGGCCCTCCCGGACAGCGTGGTCCGCTACCTCGACCGCAGCCGGGACCTCGGCGTGAGTGAGCGCTACGTCGCCCTGGAGCGCGACACATGGATCATGGTCGCGGCGCAGGTGCCGGACGACATCGAGGAGATCATGCGTGAAAAACGCCGTGACCTGGAGAAGCCGGACACCGTGCGCCTCCACAGTCTGCTCAGAGGGGCACCGGACTGGGACGCCGACGACAAGCGGGTCGTCGAGGTCGTCGAGGTCGTCGACATCCTCGACCGACTCTTCACCGACGCCGACGAGAAGGGCTCGCTGAACCAGGAGGGACTGGACTCCCCGTTCATCAGTCTCTTGGACGCGACGATGGTCGAGTCCGCTCCCGCGGCTGCACGGATAGTGGAGTTGCTGGCGAAGCGGGGATGGGACGGGTGGACTCGTATGGAACGCCGTCCGGACGGTGACGCGTGACCGGGACACGGCCGGAACGGAAGACGAGGAGAACGCGGCAGTGACTGGGTCACACGCTGTTGCGGCGTTCCACCACGAGGATCCGTGCCTCGGGAGCGGGATGGGCGACATGGGCGTCGCCGATCTCCACACAGCACACCGTTCCTGGTGTGAGATGTTCGACATGCTCCTGGCCGTCGACCCGGTAATGCATGTCCACAGCACCGTCGAGGACGACGAAAATCTCCGGGCCGTCGTTGACGTGCCAGATGTAGGGCTCGTTCGTCCAGTGAAGTTTGGCGGTTGCGGTATCGAACTCCCCGAGGTCGAGAGAGCCCCACGGGCGGTCGGCGGTGAAGGTCCCTGCGTCCATGAATCTCATGAGGTGCTCCGTTCCAGGTGATTGTGGTCAGTGACGACATCGACCGTCGTCTCCCCGAGAACCCGCCCGTTCGCCTGGACCTCGATGAGATGGGGGCCCGGGTGGATCGTGCGGATCGAGACGTGTCTGAACGCGTGCCGACGGCTGAAGGCGACCGGGGCACAGGCGGGAAGGTCACGCACAGCAAGCTTGAACACTTTGCCGGCCTTCGCCCCGCGCGCTCCCTGGTAGTGAACCACATAGTCGACCGCCGCTCTCGTCGGGACCGGTGCCTGCAGGGTGAAGGAGATGGTGGTGGTCTCGCCGATCCGGACTGTCGACGGGGTGCAGTACAGGTCGGTCAGCTCGATCATGGCGTCGTGGTCGAATCCGAGGACGGCGAGGGCCCCCGGGTCTCCCTGTTTGACCAGGGTGCGCAGCCCGTGGCGCACCACGTAGCCGTCCTGGGCGGGCCTGTGGGCCCACCGGCGGGCGGTTTCCAGCGCGACCCTCGGGTGGTCCTTGCTGATGTCGTTGAGGTGGTTGGCCACCGAACGTCGGACGTAGAGCGAGTCGTCGCCGGCCAGGTGGTCCAGGAGCTCCAGGGGATCGGTGGGGTCCTCGATGAAGCGGTGGAGACGCCCCGCCGAGGGCAGCCGCGGTCGGGTCCCTTCGGAGACCAACCGTCGGACGTGCTCGTCCGGACTGGTGACCCATGACCTCAGGTGCTCGATCGTGATGTCGTAGTGGGTGTCGATGAAGGGCCGTATCGCGAACTCAGCGGTGTAGCGGGAGGTCAACGTAGCCAACAGTGGCAGTGCCAGGTCGGGGCGGTCGAGCATCGCCGTGGCGACGTACTCGTTGACCGGCATGGTCGCCCAGCCCCGTAGGACCTTGTCCTGGGAGTGGTCGTCGTGCTCGACGGCGTCGCGGATCAGCTGAGCGGCATCGTCGGGGGACGCCGGCAGGGCGGCGGCGAGAGCGTCGGCGATCCGGGACACCCGCGCCTTCAGCTCCAGGCCGTCCAGCCCTCCCGAGGCACGCTGCCGGAAACCGGCGCTGTCGAAGGATGTGGAGACCGCGGACAGGGCACCGGCGAGGCGTTCGACCAGCAGGGGAGAGATCTCGTCCTTGAGTTGTGCCATGCGGTCAGCGCCCGGGTAATTCCCGCAGCGGGGTGTGCGCTGAGGGGAGCTGATCGGCGGGGAGGATTCGCTTCGCAGTCGGCCTCAGAGGCATGTGGACCACCCTTTCGTCCCGGTCAATGTATCATGCACCGGGCGCCGGTGCCGGTCGGAACTCGTAGGGCTGTCCGGGGTGGGCGCGGCGCCAGGTCATCATGTCGTGGAAGATCGCGGCGGCCGGACGGCCGTCGCGCAGTCCGTCGTCCGCGGGCGACGTGTCGGTACCGGCCTCGGATACTGTGTCGGTGTCGGTGCCGGTGCTGTCCCTCACCCCGGGCAGCAGCGCCTGCGCCAGGAAGGACGGGTCCACGGTGGCCGCACCGACGTAGCGTGCCGCGTGGGCCCGCTCGGCGTTGATCCGGGTCCAGTCCACCGTCCAACCGGCGTTCCGGAGCATCTGGTCGAAGAAGAACCGCTGGGTGCGGCTGTTGCCGTCCTGGAACGGGTGCACCATCGTCAGCTCGGCCCAGTGGTCGGCGACGGTGCGTACCGCGGCGGCACGGTCTGTGGTCGAGGGGGTTCGGCGCGCGATGTCACGGAACACCCGTTCGAGTTCGTTGTCCACGTACTGCGCCCGGCACATCGCCATGCCCATCGCCCCGACCTCGGTGGTCCGGATCTCTCCGGCCCAGGGGTAGACGTCCTGCATCAGGTAGGTGTGGACGCGCACGAGGTCCGTGCGGGTGAAACTGGACAGCGGGTCCGCGTTCTCCAGTTCCGCGAGACGGCGGGCCGCGGTCTCGCCGGCGAGTGTCTCCAGCTCGGTGATGTCGGTGATGCCGAAGTGGTTCTCCG
The DNA here is from genome assembly GCF_022712195.1 of Corynebacterium sp. GTDB lineage: Bacteria > Actinomycetota > Actinomycetes > Mycobacteriales > Mycobacteriaceae > Corynebacterium. The sequence continues at coordinate 14,857 of NZ_JALAGY010000091.1, forward strand.
GGACGGTGCCACCGTGCAACGCCATGTGTCAGTTCCTCCCCGCGGCCAGACGTCGACGCAGGTCCTCGGCGTGCTCTGACCCGCCGTAGCCCCGGTTCTCCAGCAGCTCCAGCACGGAGCGGTCGGCGTTGGTCCGGTCGCGGATGATCCGGTGGACCTCTGAAGCGGTCTCATCGCTGAGCGGCTGGCCGGCCATCGTCATGGACGCGGCGACGGCGGCGACCTTCTGTTCCTCGGTGCGGGGGTCTGTCACGGTTGTTCAGCCTTCCTGGGTCGTGGTTCGGGGCGCGGCCACCCGGCGGTACACCTCGCGCATCGGCGCGGAGTCCGTCCGGATGCCGGAGGGGTCCAGGAACGTCGCGGCCGAGGCACGGATCCAGTCCTCACAGCTCACCCGGCAGAAATGCAGGTCCATGCCGTGTCGTCGGGCCAGGTCCGCCATGAACAGCCGCGAGGCGCGGCCGTTGCCGTCGCGGAACGGGTGGGCGAAGTTCAGGTCGGTGTGTATGTCCGCCAGTGCGTCCACCGTCTGGTCGACGTCGGCGTCGCCCCAGTCGAAGCCGGTGATCCTCCGGTCGAGCTGGCGCATGTACATGCTCATGCTGTGGTGGTCCCCGAACCCGTGGGTCCCTTTCATCATGTTCACCACCCGGGGCTCACCGGCCCACGGGTAGATCTGCACGAACAAGGCCCGGTGGATCGACGACAGCCGTTCAGCGGTGGTGGTGCCCTCGACCGGGAGTTCCCCGGAGGCGAGCGCCAGGCCCCGCCCGGTGGCGACGGCGTGTTCCACGGTGTCGAGGCACCCGGGCTCCCGGATGCCGAGCAGGTTCCTCATCACGGTGGAGCCGGGGTAGAAGTAACTCCGCCAGACATCGGGCTGCGGTGCCGGCCCCGGCGCCCGGTCCTGTGCTCTCACGTCCCCGGCCACCAGTGCCACGAGGTCCTCGACCTCGTCGTCGGTCAGGGAGGACGGTCCGTCCCGGCCGTGGCGGTCCGCCAGTCCCTGCATGTCCGCGGCAGTGGGTTCCCAGCCTTCGAGGACGCTGCTGTGGGCGGCCTCGACAACCGCCCCGGTACTGTCGTCGTCCATCCCGGCGAAGACCCCGGGGAATGCGGCACGGTAGCTGTCGATTCCTGCCAGCGTGGTGAAATCGGTCATGGTCTACACCTCTCCGCGACGGTCCAGGACCTCTATTCTACGGCGGCGGGGGACTCGCCGCGAGGGTTTGCGCTGCCAGCGGCAGGGTGGTCACCGGTGTGTGACGTATCCTCGCCACCATGGACGACGCACCCGTGCCCAGCCGGCGAACCGTGCATCTGCTCGTCCTGGCGCTCGGCCTTCCGACGTTCCTCGTCGCCATGGGCAACCTGGTCATGACGTTCGCACTTCCGGAGATTCGGGACGCTTTCACCGCGAATGCCGCCCAGCTGCAGTGGGTGCTGAACTCCTACACCCTGGTTTTCGCGGCACTCCTGCTGCCCGCCGCCGTCGCCGGGGACAGGTGGGGTCGACGTCGCGTCTTCGTCACGGGGCTGACTGTGTTCACCGTGGCGTCGCTGTTGGCGGTCTTCAACGGGGCGCTGTGGATGCTGGTCCTGCTCCGTGCGGTACAGGGCGCGGGGGCTGCAGCGGTGGTGCCGCTGGCCATGACGCTGCTCGTAGACCACGTGCCGGAGACCCGACTCCCTGCGGCACTGGGAGCGGTGTCCGCCGTCAACGGTCTGGGCGTGGCCGTCGGTCCGGTGGTGGGAGGAGCAGTGACCCAGTGGGGCAGCTGGCCGATGGTCTTCTGGATGAATGTCATCGTCGGTGTCGTCGCGCTCCTTCTTGTCCTGTGGGCGGTGGATGAGGTCCCGGACACCGCCGCCGGGGATGCGGACACCGTCAGCACGGTCCTGGTCGGGGGCCTGGTGCTCGGCCTCGGCTGGCTGCTGGCGGAGGTTGGTCTGGAGTCGGGGGCCCCGGGAGGCCAGGTGCTTCCTCTGTTGATCACGGCCCTGGCAGCCGTCGCACTGGTTCTGCGCAGGAACCGGCCCGGGTACCTGTTGGGTGCCCCACTGCTGCGCGACCGCACCTTCGTTCTCGCGGGGGTGGTGGCATTCCTGTTCTCCGCAGGTGTGTTCGGAGCGGTCTTCGCCCTGAGTTTGTTCATTCAGATCGTCCGTGACCAGGGTGCGCTCGACGCCGCGCTCTGGGCGGCACCCTGGACACTCTCGCCTGTCCTCGTCGCCCCGGTGGCGGGGTTCCTCACCGGCAAGGTCGGGATGCGTGTCGTTCTCACCGGCGGGCTGGTGTTGCAGGTCGCTGCGATCTGCTGGTTCGCCGTCGGTGTGGGGACGATGACGAGTGCCGCCGACGCCTTCGCCCCGGCCTTGCTGGCGGGCGTCGGTATGGGGCTGGTCTTTCCCTCGCTTGCGGCCGCGGTCTTCGTCGGCAGGGACATCGGCGAAAGGGGACTGGCCTCGGGGGTCAACAACACCCTCCGGCAACTCGGGACCGCCGTGGGCGTCGCCGTCACAGCCGCCGTGATCGCCGGCGGTGGTGACGTCACCGCCGACGTGCTTCAGACAGGAGTGCGTCCCGCCGTCCTGGTCTGTGCCGCGCTGACGGCCCTGGCGGCCTGCACGGCCGCGGTACTACCCTCTCGGCTGAACGCGAGGTGAGGGTCGCGCACCGGTCCAGTGGAGTGCCGTCCACAGTGCGCCGACTGAGCCGATCGCCACGAGGGTCCACGCGGTGGCGGACAGTCCTGTCGCCACGCTCAACGCCCCGGCCAGCGGGTAGGTGGCCAGGAAGCAGGCATGAGACAGGGAGAACTGCGCGGCGAACAGCGCCGGGCGGGTGGTCTCTGTGCTGTTCTTCTGCACGATCTTCGACGACGGGGTCAACATCAACGACACCGTGGCGCCCTGGGCGCACCAGGCCGAGACCAACGGCCACCAGGCGTCAGCATCCACCGCGACAGGAATCACCGCGGCGATCACTGCCAGGACCACCAGGGAACTCACGGCACCGGAGAGCATCGCGGTGGTGTCGGCGATTCTGTGCAACAGCCAGGGCACGGTCAACGCGACGAGCATCGATCCGGCACCGAAAGCGCCCAGCATCACCGCCAGATCAGTGTCGTCCCGGCCCAGGCTGCCGCGGACCAGGACCACGGTGTTGATGATGACCATGCCCTGCACGGCGGCGACGGTGAGGTTGATCCCCTGCAGTCCGCGGAGCTGCCGGTTGGCGATGAACAGACGTGCCCCACTGGTCAGGCGGGTGAGGAACGGGTCCTCGCTGGAGGTGGTGACACCCGGGAGCAGGGTTCCGGCGACCAGCACCGCCGAGACGAGGAAACCGGCCACGGTGCCGAGAAACAGGTTGTTGTAGCTCATCACGGTCAACAACGCCGCGGCGAGCATCGGGCTGACGACGGATTCCAGATCATAGGCCAGCCGGGACAGTGACAGTGCCCGGGTGTAGTCGTCCTCCCTGGTCAGGACTGAGGGGATCACGGCCTGGAATGCCGGGGTAAAGGTCGCTGAAGCTGACTGCAGGACGAAGATCAGCACGTAGATCTGCCAGGTCTGACCGACAAACGGTAGGCACAGGGCCACGGTGGCTCGGATGATGTCGGTGCTGACCAGCAGGGGTTTACGGGGCAGGCGAGCGGTCAGGGCGGTGATGAGCGGGGAGACGGCGACGTAGGCGAGCATCTTGATCGTCATCGCGGTGCCGAGCACTGCGCCGGCGGCGTCGCCTGCGATGTCGAAGGCGAGCAGGCCCAGTGCAACGGTCAGCAGACCGGTGCCGAGGAGGGCGATGACCTGGGCGCAGAACAGGCGACGAAAGACGGTGTGTGCCAGGACTGTCGCCATGGTTCTATGTCGCTGATCCGTGGCGGTGTGGCGGGAGCTGCCCGTTCGAGACCGTGTGCTCGGCCTGCTTGACGGCCTCGCTGACCAGGTTGAAGACGTGCTCGTCGGCGAGCCGGTACCAGACCCGGGTGCCGTCCTGGCGGGTGGTGACCACGCGCGCCATCCGCAGGCGTGCGAGGTGCTGGGAGACCCCTGAGGCGGATTTGCCGACGATGTCGGCCAGGTCCCCGACGGAGAGCTCACCGTGGCGGTGCAGTGACAGGACGATACGGACCCGGGTGGGGTCGGCAAGGAGGGAGAAGACCTCGGCCGCGAGTTCGACGTAGTCAGAGTGGGGGTCCAGTCCGCATATCTTCTTATCTTCGTGCATACGCATATAGTAACACGAAGTGGTCGGGGTGTGGCACCGTGCGGGGTCGTCAACTGTGGTCGAGGACTCGACCGGTGCTCGCTTGCGGTGTGAGGTCGAGTCGGCGCAACAGCTGGGCGTTGATCGCGACAACGACGGTGGAGGCGGACATGAGGATTGCCCCGACGCTCATAGGCAGCACGAAACCGACCGGTGCGAGAACACCTGCCGCTAGAGGCACGGAGATGAGGTTGTAGCCGGCGGCCCACCAGAGGTTCTGTGTCATCTTCCGGTAGGTGGCCCGGGACAGCTCGAACACCGACAGCACGGAGCGGGGATCGGAGGAGGCGAGGACCACCCCGGCCGAGCCGATCGCCACGTCGGTGCCGGCGCCGATGGCGATGCCGACGTCGGACTGCGCGAGCGCGGGGGCGTCGTTGACGCCGTCTCCGACCATCGCGACCTTCCGTCCCTCGCCCTGCAGCTCGGCGACCTTGGCCGCCTTGTCCTCCGGGCGCACGCCGGCGAAGACGCGGTCGATGCTGAGCTCCCGGGCCACCGTGTCCGCCACGGCCTGGGCGTCTCCGGTGATCATGACCACCTGGGTGCCGACGGCGTGGAGGGCGTCGACCGCGTCGCGGGACTCCGGACGGATCTCGTCGGCCAGCCGCAGTGCGCCGATCACCTCACCGTCGGCGAGGACGTGGAGGATGATCGCACCTTCCCGCCGCCATTCGTCGGCGACCTGGAGCTCATCGGCGGATCGTCGATCGAGCAGGTGGGGGCCGCCGACCTCGATGACCACGTCATCCACCGTCGCCTTCACCCCCACGGCCGGGGACGAGGAGAAGTCCGCGGCCCCGTGGATGTCGAGCCCTCTGCTGTGGGCGGCGCCGACGATCGCCTGGGCCAGCGGGTGCTCGCTGTCGGACTCCGCGGCGGCGGCCAGTGCGAGAACCTCGTCCTCACCACGGCCACCCGTGGGTTCGATGCCGGTGACGGTGGGTTCGCCCTTGGTGAGGGTGCCGGTCTTGTCGAACAGCACCGTGTCGACGGAACGCATGGATTCGAGCGCGAGCCGGTCCTTGATGAGTACGCCGCCACGTGCCGCACGTTCGGTCGCGATCGAGACGACCAGCGGGATCGCCAGGCCCAGGGCGTGCGGGCAGGCGATGACCAGGACGGTGATGGTGCGGACGACGGCGTCGTCGGGCAGCCCGAGCGATGCCCAGACGGCGGCGGTGACGATCGCAGCGCCGAGTGCGAACCAGAACAGCCATGCGGCCGCCGTGTCGGCGACTCGCTGGGCGCGGGACGACGATTCCTGGGCGTCGGTGACCAGCTTCCGGATGCCGGCCAGGGCGGTGTCGTCTCCTGTGGCCGTGACCTCGATGCGCAGCCCGGAATCGGTGGCGACGGTGCCGGCGACCACCAGTTCACCGTTCGCGCGGCGGACCGTCGCCGACTCACCGGTGACCATCGACTCGTCCATCGACGCGGACCCGTCGACGATCTTGCCGTCGGCCGGCACCGAGGAGCCGGGCCGGATGATCACGACGTCACCGACGGTGAGGTCGGCGGGGGAGACCGTCACGACTGTGTCGCCGTCGACTTTCTCGGCCTCGTCGGGCAGCAGGGCCGCGAGGGAGTCCAGTGCGGAGGTGGTCTGGGCCAGGGAGCGCATTTCGATCCAGTGGCCCAGCAGCATGATCACCACCAGCAACGCCAGCTCCCACCAGAAGTCCAGCTGGTGACTGAGCAGGTGCAGGCTTGCACCCCACGAGGCGAGGAACGCCACAGTGATGGCCAGGGCGATCAACAGCATCATGCCGGGCCGGCGGGAACGGATCTCACCGATCCCGCCGGTCAGGAACGGCCGCCCTCCCCAGAAGTACATGACTGTGCCGAGGATCGGCGAGATCCACCGGGCCCACTCCGCACCGGGTAACCCGTAGCCGATGAGGTGGGCGAACATGTCGTTGAAGACGATGACCGGGACAGCCAGGACCAGCATGATCCAGAAGAGCCGACGGAACTGGCCGACGTGGTCGCCGTGGCCTGCGTGCCCTGTGTGCTCTGTGTGCTCGTGGTTACCGTGTTCCGCGTGGGTGTCGTGCTTCTCGTTCATCTCCGGTCCGCTTCTTCCCGGTCTTCTCTGATGCTCATCTGTGGTTCGGCGTCCTGGTGGCCTCAGGCGTTGCGACTGCTTCGCCGTGGGCTACCGACAACTCCACGATATACCCCATGGGGGTATCTGTAAACGGGAGTGTGACGCGGGCGCGACGGCCGGGACAACCACCACCGGGAGAGCATCGGTTCCGTGCCCGGGTCAGGGACGGGGCCGCCATCCTGTCCTCTCTGCCGTGCGGTACAGAGTGACCCACTGGTCCGCGGTGAGGTCCCGGGGGAGCGCCGTCGGGCGGAGCTTCTCCGAGCGCAGCCAACGCTGCAGCGACGACGATGCCTTTCTTCCGCCGAGAACGCGGTTCGCGATGTCGCGGATGCCCCGGCCTCTGCCGGTGAACACGGCGTGGACGAAGGCGCGGTAGGAGGACATCGACGACTCAGGTAGCAGGGGAACGGTCCGCCGTTCCACGGTCATCAGGCCGGCATCGACTCCGGGTGACGGGGTGAAGGCACGGGCGGGGATCCTGCCGTGCAGCGCGAAGGTGTACCAGGGCCACCATTGGGCGGTCATCATCGTCGCACCGCCGACGCCGGCGCGTCGTCGGGCGACCTCCCACTGGACCACCAGGACCGCACGGGTCCAGGCGGGAGCATGGAGCAGCTTGCGCAGTACGGCGGTAGTGAGGTGGAAAGGCAGGTTCCCGACCACCACATGGGGATCCTTCGGAAGCCGGTAGGCCAGGAAATCGCCGGCGACGAGGGTGACGTCGGGCAGTTTTCGGGACAGGCGTCGGACCTGCTTCGGGTCGATGTCGATGCCGGTCAACGGTCGTCGGAGCCGGGCGAGTGGTCTGGTGAGTGCGCCGGCACCCGGCCCGATCTCGATGATCGGTCCGTCGGTGCCGTCGACCAGCGCGATCACGTCGTTGACGGTGTCTCGGTCAGTGAGGAAGTTTTGGCCGTACTCGTGTCGGCCGCCGTTGTAGGTCGGCATAGTGTTCTGGAACTCCGGATGATCGGGGTGATCCGGGCAGGCGGAATGGGCCACCCGGCTGATGACGCGGAGCGGCGGAGGGCCTGTCGTGGTGAGGCCGCGCCGCTACAGGGCGCGGATCCTCGTCACTGCTATTCCCAGGGAACACATGGCCGACACACTATCAGAACGGCCCGGGTGACTCGTCCGGTCTCGACATCACCGGAGGTGGCGCAGGGCCACGAGGAATCCCTCTCACCCGTCTCCCAGGATGAACTCCGCCGCCTTCTCCCCGATGGCTATCGACGGGGCGTTGGTGTGGCCACGGATGATCTCCGGCATCACCGACGCGTCAGCGACCCGCAGACCCTGCACACCCCGCACCCTCAGGTGCGGATCCACCACGGAAGCCTCGTCCGTGCCCATCCGCGCGGTGCTCGTCGGATGGTACAGCGTGTGGGAGGCGCCGGTGAGCGCCTCCTCGCACCGTTGCTCAACCGTCATCCCCTCCCCGCCCTCCGGGACGATGAACCGCTCGCCGCGACGCGACCGCAGTGCCGGGGCATCGAGGATCCTGGAGCAGATTTCCAGCCCCGCCAGCATCGTCGCCCGGTCCCGTCCGCCAGGGTCACTGAGATAGCGGGGATCGATGACCGGCTTCTCCGTCGGGTCGGCGGAGGCCAGGGTGATCTCCCCGCGGCTCTCGGGCTGCAGCAGGATCGGCCCCATGGTCAGCCCGTGTTCGGGGATGCCGGTGAGTCCCTCGTTCACGTAGGCCACCGGGGCGAAGATGATCTCCAGGTCCGGGGAGTCCAGGTCCGCCCGCGAGCGGACGAAACCGTAGGCCTCGGCCACGTTCGAGGTCAGCAGTCCGCGGCGCCGTGCCAGGTAGCGGGCGACATGCGGCAGCTTCGTGGCGTCGAGCAACGTCCCGCCGTCGGCGGTGACGGCGAAGAGGGACACCAGGTGGTCCCGAAGGTTCCTGCCGACCTCGGGCGAGGCCACCACCGTCTCGATGTCGTGCTGCGCGAGGTGGCCCGGGTCCCCGATGCCCGAGAGCATCAGCAGCTGCGGCGTGTTCACCGCCCCGCCGCACAGGATCACCTCGCGCCGGGCCCCGGCGGACCGTTCCCGCCCGTCGTGCAGGTAGTCGACACCCTCCGCCCGGTGGTCGGTGACACGCACCCGGGTGGTGTGGGCGCGGGTGCGTACCGTCAGGTTCGGCCGGAGTTCCGCCGGACGCAGGTAGGCCGTCGCAGCACTGGACCTGGCACCGTTGAGCTCGGTGACCATCGTCTCGGTGAATCCGTCGGGGGCCTCGGCGTTGGCGTCCTCGACGCGGTAGCCGGTCTCTGTCACCGCCCGCAGGAAGGCTGCGGTGTGTCCGTTCGGGTCGCGTTGGCGCTCCACGGAGACCTCCACGCGGTCCAGGGCCCGGGAGATCTCCTGCCAGGACCACTCCGGCCCGGCGAGCTCGGCCCACCGGTCATAGTCCTCGGCGAAGCCGACGACCCACATCAGCGCGTTGATGGATGAGCTGCCGCCGAGGACCCTGCCCCTGGGCCAGTAGATCGACCGGTCGCGCAGGCCGGGTTGGGGAGTGGTGGTGTAGTCCCAGTCGAACTCGGAGCGGAAGGTCCGGGAGAAGGCGGCGGGCACGGTGACCCCCTGGCCCTTGTCCTCGCCACCGGCCTCCAGCAGCAGGACCGACCGGGAACCGTCGGCGCTGAGCCGGTTGGCCACCGCGCAGCCGGCCGAGCCGGCGCCGACCACGATGTAGTCGAACGTCTCCGGGGCAGGTGTGGTGCTGGTCATCGGAACCTCCGTGCTGGTGGACTGTTTGAGTACGAAAGTAGCGGACCGTCACAATCGTCGGGCGGGAATGCGGCACTCCCGTGGACACACGTAGTGTCTGAGGCATGCCTAACACTGTCCGTCGTCCCGGCGACCGCGACGACTACATCGAGGTGTGGAACGACCTGGTGTCGACCCGGGACCTCACCTGGTCGCTGGTCATCTGCGGAGTCACGACCGCGCTCGCTCTCCTGGCCGCCACGGCACTGTCCTCCAGCGGGTTCTTCTGGGGACTCGGTGGCGCCGTGGTGGGATTCGTGGTCTGTGCGGTGGTCTTCACCCCCAAACGCCTGGTGCGCATCACAGAGGACGCCGGAGAAGCCGGAGAAGCCGGAGCTGCCGGTGAGACAGCGGGGCCGGCCTGATGGACGTCACCCTGCTGCTCCCGATGCTCCTCGCGGCCGTCGCCGCGATCCTGCTCTACACCTTCATCGGTTTCATCCCCGGCACCGACGAGACCAGTGTGCTGGTGCCCGTCACCCTGGCCCTGGCGCTGGCGGGTGTCGACCCGGCCGTGCTGCTCACCTTCTTCATCGCGGCGATCGTCACCCTGAACCTCACCAACGCCATCCCCACCGCGCTGGTGGGTCTGCCGGGAGGGGTGCTGTCGGCGCCGATGATGGAGCACTCGCTCCACCTCAAGAGCCGGGGCAGGGCCGCCGAGACGATCAAGAAGATGGCCGCCGGCAGCGCGATCGGCACGCTCATCGCCATCCCGGTCAGTCTCGCCGTCGCCACGGCGATCGCCCCGTACGCCGACACCCTGCGCGAGTACGGCACCCTGCTCTTCGTCGGTGGGGCGGTGCTGCTGGCCCTGCTGGGCGCCAACCGGCTGCTCTCCCTCATCGCGATCGTCCCGATGTCCCTGCTGTTCCAGGGGCTGCTGTCGCTCTACCGCGACCAGGGGGTGATCCCGCAGGACGGGAACATCTCCGTGTCGTTCTTCCTGGGCATCACCATCGGACCGCTGCTGGTCTCGGTGCTGGGGCTGCTCAACCGCAGCCACCGGGAGAGCCTGCCCGGTCACCGGCCGACCACGGTGGAGATCTCGCGCAGCGACCTGCGGGGCCAGTCGCTGGCTCCGAACAGGATCCTCACCCGTGACGAGGCCGCACGCACCGGGTTCTGGTCCCTGCTGTCCACCCCGTTGTTCTTCCTCAGCCCGGTGGGTCTGACCTTCCTGCTCGGCGAGGGCGCGGCAGGACGTTCCGGGGACCGCACCACGCGGGCGAACCGGGCGGTGGCGGGGATGAACGGCGTGGCCCACGCCAGCTACCTCTCCGGCACGGTCATCCCGTTGCTGGCGATCGGCATCCCGCTGTCCCCGGTGGCCATCGGCCCGGCCCAGGCGCTGTTCAACGCGCCACCTGCGCTCACCCTGGACAACAACCTGCACCACCTGCTGAGCACGCCGACGTTCATCGTCGCCGTGGTGCTCGGTGCCGTCCTGGCCCTGGGGCTGACCTACGTCATCGCGGTGCGATACTCCTACCGGATCACCTACCTTGTGATGCGCTACATCCCGCACGAGGCGGTGCTCGGCCTGTTCATCGGTTTCATCCTGCTGCTGGCCTACCTGGACGCCGGGGTGGCCAACATCTTCGGGGTCCTGCTGGTCGGGGTCGCCTGCGGAACGCTGAACAAACTGGGCGTAGGCTACGGCGTGCAGTTCATGACGCTGTACGCGTCCCCCTGGATCGTGCAGAACCTGCTGTAGTGAGAAAGGATTCCGTGAAGTCGTCCCGGGAACCCCACGTCGGACACGGTCGGACGGTCGCCAAGGTCATCCTCCTCGGGGAGCACTCCGTGGTCTACGGTCACCCCGCCGTGGCCGTACCGTTGCACAACCTGCGCATGACCGCCACAGTGCAGCCCGCCGACGTGCCCACCGCACCGAGCACGCTACGCTGCCTGGACTGGCACGGCAGGCTGGAGGACGCCCCCGCACGGCTCGCCTCCGTGGTCGAGGCCGTCGAGGTCGCCACCGGGTTCGCCGGACGCCCGGACACCGGACTGCAGGTGACCACGTGGGCCGACTTCCCGCCGGAGCGGGGGCTGGGCTCCTCCGCTGCCGCCGCCGGTGCGGTCGTCCGGGCGGTGCTGGACGCCTACGACGTCGACGCGTCCCCGCGGCAGCTCTTCGACCTGACCCAGGAGGCCGAACGCGTCGCCCACGGCCACCCCTCCGGTCTGGACGCGCTGACGACCGCCTCACCGGTACCGGTGTACTTCCGGGACGGGGAGGGAACTGCCCTGGAGACGGACCTGACGGCCTGGATCGTCATCGCCGACTCAGGGGTGCCGGGCAGCACCCGCGAGACGGTCGGCGACGTCCGGCGCCGTCACCGGACCTCCCCGGAGCGGGTCGGCGCCCTGCTCGACCGCCTGGGTGAGATCGCCGAGGGGGCGACCGGTGACCTGCGCACCGGCGACGTCGACGCACTCGGGGCGAAGATGGACCGGGCGCACTCCCTTCTCGCCGAACTCGGGGTCAGCGACGGCCGGCTCGACGCCCTCACCACCGCCGCCCGCGACGCCGGCGCCGTCGGCGCGAAACTCACTGGGGGAGGACGCGGCGGATGCGTCATCGCCCTGGCACGCACGGGTGACGACGCCGCGCGCATCGCCGACAGTCTCACCGACGCCGGGGCGGCCGGCACCTGGATCCACGCACCCCACCTCGGGAAGGCGGCACCATGACAACTGTGACCACCGTGAGCACCGGAACACCGGCAGGCACAGCCACAGCGACCGCACACGCCAACATCGCCCTGATCAAGTACTGGGGCAAGGCCGACGAGGCACTGATCATCCCGCGGGCCCCGAGCCTGTCCCTGACCCTCGACGAGCTGTACACGACCACCACCGTGGAGTTCGGGGCACCCGCGGACCGGGCCACGCTGGACGGCGCCCCGGTGACCGGGCGGGCACTGGAGCGGATCACCGGCGTCCTCGACATCGTCCGCGGACTCGCCGGGATCCGCGACGCCGCACAGGTGACCTCGGTCAACACCGTGCCCACCGCGGCCGGTCTGGCCAGCTCCGCCTCCGGGTTCGCCGCCCTGGCCGGTGCCGCCGCAGCAGCGGCAGGCCTCCACCACGGGGACGCTCCCGGAGACCTCGCCCTGCGGGACCTGTCGCGCCTGGCCCGCAGAGGGTCGGGTTCGGCGTCCCGCTCGGTGTTCGGTGGGCTGGTGCAGTGGCACGCCGGGCACGACGACGCCACGTCCTACGCCGAACCCGTCGCCGGCGGCGACGCGATGAGCCGGGACCTCGCCATCGTGGTCCTGGTCATCGACGACGGCCCCAAGGGCATCTCCAGCAGGGAGGCGATGCGCCGCACCGTCGAGACCTCACCGGCCTATGAACCCTGGCTCGCAGACCACGCCCGGCACCTCGCCGAGGCCCGCACGGCGATCGCCGACGGGGACCTGACCCGCCTCGGCCGGGCCACCGAATCCAACGCGTCGGGCATGCACGCCACCATGCGGTCCGCCGAACCGCCCGTCGACTACCTCACCGCCGGCAGCCACGCCGCGCTGCAGGCCGTCCGCGACGCCCGCGCCGACGGCGTCCCCGCCTGGGCCACGATGGACGCCGGCCCCAACGTCAAGGTGCTCACCGACACCCACCACGCCGCAGCACTGGAAGCCCTGCTCCGCGACCGGCTCGCCCCGTCGGTCCCGGGGCTGCGCACCATCATCACCCACGCCGGGCCCGGGATCCGGATCCGGACCGGCACCACGGAAGGACACGAGGCACAGTCATGACACCACCCCGCGTCGTCGAGGCACGCGCCCCGGGCAAACTCTACATCGCCGGCGAGTACGCCGTGGTGGAGACCGGATTCCCGGCGGTACTCGTCGCCGTCGACCGCTACGTGACCGTCCGGGTCACCACGGCCACCGGCACAGGCCACATCACCTCCGACCACCACACGCAGAGCCGCCTGGAGTGGCACCGCGGCGACCGGGGTATGGTCGTCGAACCCGACCAGGCTCCCTTCGACTTCGTGCTCGCCGCCGCCGGTGTCGTCGAGGAGGTCGCGGCGGCCCTGGGCACACCGTTGGAGGTCTTCGACCTCGACATCACCAGTGAACTCGACGACGACTCGGGCCGGAAGTTCGGCCTCGGCTCTTCCGCCGCCGTCACCGTGGCCACCGTCCGGGCCCTGTGCGACTTCTACCGCCTGGACCTGACCAGGATGCAGCAGCTGAAGCTGGCGCTGCTGGCCAGCATCTCGGTGCAGACCTCCGGATCCGGCGGGGACGTCGCGGCCAGCATGGCCGGCGGCTGGATCGCCTACACCTCCTTCGACCGGGAATGGGCACGGTCCGAACGGGCCGTGCGACCCCTTCCGGAACTCATCGACACGGACTGGCCCGGACTGTCGGTCCGCCGACTGTGCCCACCGGACCGCCTGCGCCTTCTCGTCGGATGGACGGGCTCGCCGGCCTCGACCTCACGGCTGGTCGGCGACGTGCAGTCCAGGAAACAGGGCGAGGGGATGGACTACACCCGCTTCCTCGCGGAGAGCAGACGGTGCGTGACCGGGCTGACCGCCGCCCTCGACAACGACGACCCGGCCGGCGTGCTCGCCGGCATCCGCCGCAACCGCGAACTGCTGCGCGGGTTGGGGGAGCACTCCGGCACCACCATCGAGACCCCGACACTGCGCCGCCTCATCGAGATCGCGGAGGCCAACGGCGGGGCGGCGAAGACCTCCGGGGCCGGCGGAGGCGACTGCGGTATCGTGCTCATCGACACAGGCACCGGCGGCGCCGGACACATCGACGAGCTCCTCGCCGCCTGGGAACGCGCCGACATCCGCGTGCTCAACCTGCACGACCACCAACCCGACGGGACCATCGAGTGACCGGCACCACGCCCACAGGCACCAACCGCAAGGACGACCACGTCCAACTGGCGGAGGAACTGACCACCCGCGGACCCGCCGCACAGCCCACCGGCGGTTTCCACGACGTGCGCTTCATGCACCACAGCTTCAACGGTCTCGCCCGCGACGCCGTCGACATCTCCACCACCGTGACCGGCACACGCTGGGACGTCCCCTTCTACATCAACGCCATGACCGGCGGCAGTGAGAAGACCGGACGGATCAACGCCGATCTCGCCCGCGCCGCAGCCTCCGCCGGCGTTGCCATGGCGAGCGGCTCGGTCAGCGCGGCCCTGCGCGACCCCTCGGTGGAACCGACCTTCCGCGTCATCCGCGACAGCGCACCGGGGGCCTTCCTCTTCGCCAACGTCAGCCCCGAAGCCACCGTGGACCAGGCGCGCAGGGCGGTGGACCTGCTGGCGGCCGACGCCCTGCAGATCCACGTCAACCCGGCGCAGGAGCTGGTGATGCCCGAGGGTGACCGGGACTTCCGCCCCTGGCTCGACCGCATCGCCGACATCGTCGCCGGGGTGGACGTGCCGGTGGTGGTCAAGGAGGTCGGGTTCGGGTTGAGCCGTGAGAGCATCGCCGAACTGTCGGACCGGGGAGTGGGCACCGTGGACGTCAGCGGGCGTGGCGGAACGAACTTCATCGACATCGAGAACCAGCGACGCTCGCGCAAGGAGTACAGCTACCTGTCCGGGTGGGGGCAGACCACCGTGGAGTGCCTGCTGGACACGGTGCACGGTGACGGCGGGCGGCCGGACGTCGAGGTGCTGGCGTCCGGCGGGGTGCGTACCCCGCTGGACGTGGTGCGTGCCCTGGCGCTGGGTGCGGGGGCTGTGGGGGTCAGCGGGCACTTCCTGCACGTGCTCATGACGGACGGGCCGGACTCCCTGGCCGCCGAACTGGCGGCGTGGACCGATCAGGTCCGCACGCTGATGACCCTGCTCGGCGCGGCGGACGTCCCGGCACTGTCGTCGACGGACGTCCTGGTCACCGGTGAGACGGCCGAGTTCGCTCGGCTGCGGGGTGTGGACCTGCCGGCGTTGGCGCACCGGCGGTGATTCGTGGTTGACCGGTGGGGATAAGCGACTCTGATGATTATCGCTAACTGGGATAGCTAAATGTCCGGAACCGGTCTATGCTCGCCGGTACCCCGATCATCAACCGAAAGGACATCACCATGGGCCTCGACGACAAGATCAAGAACGCCGCGGAAGACGCCGGCGGAAAGGCCAAGGAGGCCGCCGGAGACGTGACCGGCAATGACAGGCTCAAGGGTGAGGGCAAGGTCGACCAGGCCAAGTCCGGCATCAAGGACGCCGCCGAGAACGCCAAGGACAAGATCTCCGAAGGCATCAGCAAGATCACCGGAAACTGACGGCAGGGGGCCAACACGATGAGTACCGACACTGCACCGCGGAAGCGGTCCTCCGCCGGTCTGGTGGTGACCACGGCGGTCATCGTCGTCGTGGCCGTCGCCATGGTCATCCTGATCGGCCAGAACACCGACCGGGTCGACATCGGCTTCCTCGGGTGGGAGTTCGCGTTCCCGCTCTCCGTGGGGCTGCTGGCCGCGGCCCTCGGGGGAGCGGTCGTCGCGTTCGCTCTCTCCGCGCTGATCTCCTTCCGACGGAGGAGGTGACGGCGCGACGTCGCCGGCTCCGCGTCCGGGTCGCCCGCACGGTTGTCCCGTGCGGGCGATTTTTCCGTGCCGGGGTCTGGCACTCTCGGTGGGGGAGTGCTAATATTCGGTGGTGCACGGAAGGTCGTGCACGCTCCGTCTGACACGGAGGCGGGGCGCAGGTTTCACTTTCATCACGGAGGTGCTTCACTGTGGCTACGTTCAGCCTTGATCCGTTCACCAACATCGACACCCTGACCCGCGGGCTCCTCGACATCGCCTCGCCGGTCGGCGCCGGGGGCTCACGGTCACCACGGTTCATGCCGATGGACCTCTACCGGCTCGATGACCACTACGTGCTCACCGCCGACCTCCCCGGCATGGACCCGGGGTCCATCGACGTCGACTTCGACAACGGCACCCTCACCATCACCGCACAGCGCAGCGGCGTGGTCGACGGCCGCGACAACTCCGCCAGCAGTGCTGACGACGCCGGTCCTGCCGTCGAATGGCTGGTCAACGAGCGCTTCGCCGGCAGCTACCGACGTCAGGTCACCATCGGTGACTCGGTCGACCCAGGCGCCGTCACCGCCAGCTACGACAACGGCGTGCTGACGGTCACGATGCCGTTGGCAGAGCAGGCGAAGTCCCGCAAGATCGCCATCGACCACGGCGCCGGGAGGAAGGAGATCACCGCGTAGACGGAAACCCGTAGACGACGCTTCGCGTCACTCACAGTCAGTTCTCCTGCAGTCACGAGTCCGGAAGAACGGATACTACAACCCGTAACAGCGGAAAGGCACCGCGTGGGCGACGCCGGCCAGTGCGCCAGCGTCCGCGGTGGTCCCGCCGATGAGATCGCGGGGAGCGGGGTGGTCCTCCAGGGCCGCGAGATAGACCTCATGCTGTTCCAACGAGGCGATGCTGCGCTCCACAGAGCTGTCCGAGACCGCGACGGCATGCGTCGGCTCCGCTGACCCGAAGACCAGCAGCCGGTCGGCCTGCCACCGGTCGAGGACCTGACCGTCCGGCCCGGTGATGTCGGGGAAGACCCACCTGTTCCCGGCGTCGCGCGCGGCGTCCAGCACCGTCAGCCCGGCGACCCGGTGGTCGGACTGGTTCAGCCCCCACGGCATGTCCACGGCCCAGCCCAAGGTGAGCAGCGTCGTCGGACGCACCTCCCGGATCACCGCCGCCACGGCGCGTCGCAGCGCGAGGGACGGCTCGAGTATCCCGTCCGGGAAGTCCAGGATCCGCAGGTCGTCCACGCCGACCTGCGCGCAGGCACGACGCTGTTCGGCGGCCCGGGCACGCCCGGTGTCGGAGGGGGACATCGTGTCGATACCCGCCTCGCCCGAGGTCAGCAGAAGATAGGTGACCGGGATCCCCCGGTCGGTCCACTCCGCCACGGCCGCGGACGCGCCGTACTCCATGTCATCGGGGTGGGCGACGGCACACAGCACCCGTTCGCCGTCGTCGAGGTGCAGCAGGTCGAGTCGTTCCTCGGTCATGGTCGGCGGCCTTCCGGTGCGGCGGGGTCAACATTCACGGCGGGGACGGACGGAGGTCACCTTCCGTCCACGTTCTGGTCATTCAAGCACGGGAACATGACGGTCACCACCCCCTGATCACGCCGTCCCCAGCAAAGGACCCATGTTCACCCGTACCTCCCGCCCGCTGCTC
>NZ_JALAGY010000010.1 GCF_022712195.1 Corynebacterium sp.
CCCCAGGACGTCCCCTCCCCTCCCCCGGAGGCTGAGGCGGTCTTCGGTGACCGTACGGACCTTGCGACGCGCTACGCCGCCTGGCTGCGCGACGCAGGCGTGGTCCGCGGTCTCATCGGCCCCCGCGAAGTCGGTCGGCTCTGGGAGCGCCACATCCTCAACAGTGCCGTCCTCAGCGAGGTGGTCGAGGACGGCGCCCGCGTGGTTGACGTCGGTTCCGGAGCCGGCCTGCCGGGGATCCCGTTGGCCGTCGCACGCCCGGATCTCCGGGTCCAGCTCGTTGAGCCGTTGCTGCGGCGGGTGACCTTCCTCAATGAGGTCGTCGCCGATCTCGGTCTCGGGAACGTCGAGGTCTTCCGTGGACGGGCTGAGGACAAGGAGATCTCACGGGCCGTGGGTGGTGCAGACGTGGTCACGTCGCGCGCGGTCGCTCCGGTGGGACGTCTGATGGGCTGGTCACTCCCCCTCGCGCGCGTGGGTGGCCACGTGAAGGCGCTGAAAGGCTCTTCTGCGGGCGAGGAACTGGTGCGGGACGCCCGGGACCTCACACGTGCCGGCGGATCGCCTGGGACGGTCCTGGAGGTCGGTGCGTCCGTCCTGGAACAGCCCACTTTCGTGGTGGACGTCGAACGCCTACGCTGAATGACAAGCATGTCATTCATGACCGGTGTTTCACGTGAAACTCTCGTTGTTCACGACGCGAGTGGGGACTAGGCTATCGGTACAAGGGCACCCGGTACGCCTCGTGTTTCACGTGAAACACGACCACGCCGCACTAAGTCACGCAAAGGACGTCCATGATTCCTCCCGAGTGGGATGACACACCCATCGCCGACGCTGCTCGTCGGGCTGCTCGTATCCAGAATCCGGAGCGTCTGTCACTCCCCCGTCCCACCAGGACCCGCCGCATCACGATCGCCAACCAGAAGGGCGGCGTGGGTAAGACGACCTCGGCAGTGAACCTGGCGTGGGCGCTGGCGCTCCACGGGCTCAAGGTCCTGGTTGTCGACCTGGACCCCCAGGGGAACTCGTCCACGGCCTGCGGAGCCGAACACCGCATCGGGACGCCGTCGAGCTATGAACTTCTCATCGGGGAGAAGGGACCGGCGGAGGTGATTCAGGCGAATGCCGAGAACCAGAACCTCTTCTGCATCCCGGCGACGATCGACCTCGCA
This sequence comes from Corynebacterium sp., assembly GCF_022712195.1. Taxonomy (GTDB): domain Bacteria; phylum Actinomycetota; class Actinomycetes; order Mycobacteriales; family Mycobacteriaceae; genus Corynebacterium. The sequence goes on from NZ_JALAGY010000010.1 coordinate 1,176, forward strand.
GGCGCGGAGATCGAGCTGGTGTCGATGGTGCGGCGTGAATACCGGCTCAGCGACGCACTCAGCCCGGGCTACCTGGAGCGTGAAGGCTTCGACTATGTCTTCATCGACTGCCCGCCGTCACTGGGGCTGCTGACCATCAACGCGATGAACACGGCCACCGAGGTCCTGATCCCCATCCAGTGCGAGTACTACGCGTTGGAAGGAGTGGGACAGCTCCTCAACAACATCTCGATGATCCGCGAGCACCTCAACCCGGAGCTCCACGTCTCCGGCGTGCTCCTGACGATGTACGACGCCCGGACGAAGCTCTCCGAACAGGTCGCCGGCGAAGTGAGGAGCCACTTCGGCAGCGCTGTGCTGGACAACCAGATTCCCCGCAGCGTGAAGGTCTCCGAGGCGCCGGGTTACGGGAAGACGGTGCTCCAGTACGACGCCGGCTCACGCGGAGCACTGGCCTACTTCGACGCCGCCGTCGAATTCGCGCAACGCGGCGACTACCTCCCCCTCCCCGAGACCGCCCCGATCGGTGTGGCACCTGAACTGCGGACAGGAAGCAGCAACTGATGTCAGAGAAGAACAAGCCGACCCTCCCCCAGCTCCCCCAGACCGAGACCCAGCGAGGTGGCCTGGGACGAGGCCTCGCGGCCCTCATTCCGACCAGTCCGTCGAAGCCGAGGTTGGGTGCGGGTGCAGCGGACGTCATCCTCGGCCCGGCCGGGCAACGTCACAGTGACGTTACTCCCGAGGGTGGCGCCAAGGGCTCCGACAGTGCTCCCGAGGCCGAAGAGAACATCGGGGCGACCTACCGGGAGCTCCCCCTCGGGTCGATCCGTCGCAACCGAAAGAACCCGCGCGAGACCTTCGAGGAGGAACCCCTCAACGAACTGGTCCACTCCATCAAGGAGTTCGGCCTCCTTCAGCCTGTGGTCGTCCGGCCGACGGGAAGCTCCACCTATGAACTGATCATGGGTGAACGCCGTCTGCGTGCCTCCAAGATGGCGGGCCTGGCGACGATCCCGGCCATCGTCCGGGAGACGGACGACCAGGACATGCTCCGGGACGCCCTGCTGGAGAACATCCACCGCGTCCAACTCAACCCTCTGGAAGAGGCCAGTGCCTACCAGCAGCTTCTCGAGGAGTTCGACGTCACCCAGGCCGAACTGGCCCGGCGTCTCGGGCGCTCCCGACCGCTGATCACCAACATGATCCGTCTCCTCCAGCTTCCGGTCGGGGCACAGCGGAAGGTGGCGGCCGGCGTGCTGAGCGCAGGGCACGCGCGCGCCCTCCTCGGAGTCAAGGCTGGGCCGGAGGCGCAGGATAAACTGGCGGACCGCATCATCGCTGAAGGTCTGAGCGTACGTGCCACCGAAGAGGCCGTCGTGCTGCTCAACCGGGGTGAGGAGCAAGCTCCGCGCACGTCACGCGCCCCCCGTGAGCAGCCCGAATCGGTCACCCGGTGGGCAAGCTCCGCCGCGGACGCACTCGACACCCGGGTGACCGTGCAGATGGGTGCCAAAAAGGGCAAGATCGTCGTCGAATTCGGCGACGAGGACGACTTCGAGCGGATCACGGACCTGCTGAAACTCCCCCGCGAGAAGTGAGCGGCCACGGTTTCACGTGAAACTGTGACCTCCACGTCGGATTAGCGGGTCCGGCCGCAGCCGCCACCCGGGCGAGGTAAACTCGACCTCCGACAGAGGAGGACATCGGTGGAGATCAGGTACAGCGCCCTGCAGCACGACAGCGGTGACGTGGTGGCGCCCTCCGCGGGCACCGACGTCTTCTGGGAGCTCGGGCCCGGGGTGGAGAGTACGGATCCCGCCTTCGACAAGCAGATGTGGATCCAGTCCGTCCTCTACCGCTGGGGAACCTGCGGGTACACGGCCTTCGTCGGTACCGGTGACCGGGGCAGCGGTGAACGGCCGGCGGCGACCGCCTTCTTCGCTCCCCCGACGTACTTCCCGGGCTCGGCGGCGATGCCGTCCGGTCCGGTGTCCGGCGACGCCATCCAGATCTCCACCGTCTTCGTCGAGCAGCCCTACATGGGCCTCTACCTCGAACACAGCCTCATCGACACCATCCTCACCGAAGCGGAGCGCCGCGGTGTCGCTGCAGTGGAGGTCTACGGGCGCAACGACGCGGACGGCACTCCCCTGGGCTACATTCCCGAGGGGTACCACGGTTGGGAGGAACGCCCCGACCGTCCGGGGGCGGACCTGGAAGCCGCCCCGGTCCTCTCCGCGGACATTCTGGAGCAGCAGGGCTTCACCGTCGTCGGGAAACACCCCCGCTTCCCGCGGTACCGCAAGAAGCTCGCGGAAGGATCCTCACTGTTCAGCAACTACGCCACGGACGCCCATGAGCTGATGCACGACAGAGCACCGCTCAGCACCGTACTCGGCGGACAGCGCGCCTGAATCACACCGGTGTGATTCAGGCCAGCTTCTCGGCCTCCAGCACGTCGGAGAACCGGTAGGTGCCGGTCGGCGCCGTGTCCGCGTCAAGCAGGTACAGGCGCTTGACGGCGACCACGAGCGCCTCGGCGATGGTGTCCCGGACCTCCGGGTCCGTCAACACGGCCACGTCGTCGTCGTTCGTCAGGTAGCCGGCCACGAACTGCACCGCCGGCATCTTCGTCATGCGCAGCAGGTCCCAGGTGCGCCGGTGGCTGCGGCAGTTCGTCAGGGACGTCCGGGTGGTGACCTCGCGCTGGATGAACCCGGAGAGCTTCTCCCCCGTCAGCGACGACGACCCGGACTCGGAGCCGAAGTAGAACGACGCCGCACCGTTCGCACGCTCGTTGGGGTAGACGTCCGCCCGCAGGGAGATCATCAGGTCGGCGCCGAAGGCGTTCGCCAGGGCCGCCCGTTCCAGACTCGTCGGGTTGTCACTGCGCGGGCGCGAGAGGATCGTCTCCATACCCGCCGCGATCATGCGTCCTTCAGTGCGAGTGGCGAGATCCCACAGGATCTCCTCCTCCGTGATCGTGCCGTAGCGCCCCGTGACGGTCCGTCCGGCGACGTCGCCGCCGAGACCCGGGTCGATCACGATCCGTTTGCCCGTGAGCTGGGGTCCGGCCGCCCGGATCTGCTCCTTCTCACGGATCGCCTGCGGTGAACCTCCGGTGATACGACGGCCCAGGTAACTCAGCGCCCGCAGGGTCACCGGACCACAGACGCCGTCGTTGGTCAGCCCGTAGTTCAGCTGGTACTTCCGGACGGCCTCATGGGTCTGCGGACCGAACTGGCCGTCCACCCGGTCGGTGTAGAAGCCGAGGTCGTGCAACTGCGTCTGGAGCTCCGCGACATCGTCGCCGACGAAGTAGTGTCCCGGAGGCTGCAGGGACAGCACGCGTGCCCCCAGCGTGTAGGAGGCTTCCCGCAGGGCGCGCAACGTGCCGTCGGTGATGTGGCCGTCGGCGATGATGCCGCGGCCCTGCTGGAATGCGCGCAGGGCGATGTCCAGGTCGGCGTCGAAGAGCTCCTCCTCGGGCGTCCACCGCTGACCGGCGTCCCCCGAGGTGTCCCCGGTGAACCCGTCAATGTATCCGAGCCGGGCGAGGGTACTGCGGACTTCGGCGACTCGCGGGCTCCGGTCGCCCAACTTGAGTGAGTTACGGTGCACGTTGTCCTCTCGTTTCCGTCACAGGTGGCTGATGGTCAGGGGAAGAGATCACGCGGAGATGAGGGGGTCGAGAGCGGCGGCGAGATCGGCCTCGGACTGACGTCCGTGGAGCTCCACGACCTTCTTGCCTCCCTGGTAGACGAAGATCGCGGGGATCGACATGATCTGGAACATCGAGGCCAGGCCGCGTTCCTCCTCCACGTTGACCTTCGCCACGGTCACGGACCCGTCGTAGGTGGCGGCGATGTTCTCCAGGGCCGGTTCCATCTGGATGCACGGCTGACACCAGCCCGCCCAGAAGTCCACCAGGACTGGGACGTCCGACTCGATGACGGTGCTGCGGAACGTGTCCTGGGTGACGGTCACGGGGTCGGACATGGGGTGAATCTCCTGAGGGTGATGGGAGCAAGAATCTGCCCACCACAATACCCGTGGGAGTAGAAGCGCGAAAACATGCGCTGAACAGTCACGGAGCGGTCACGGTAGAGTCACGGAACGGCTAAGCCGGTGATCCGCGGGCGCTCAGAGAGCGGCCAGATACCCCTCAGCGTCCAAGGCGGCGCGGCAGCCGGACCCGGCGGCGGTGATCGCCTGCTGGTAGTGGGAATCCACCAGGTCACCCGCGGCGAAGACGCCCGGAACCGAGGTCCTCGTGGACGGCTCGTCCACCTTCACGTACCCGTTGTCCTGGAGCTCGACCTGCCCCTCGAACACGGCGGTGCGCGGATCGTGACCGATGGCGACGAACATCGCGTCCATCGGCACCTCACGGGTCTCACCGGTCACGGTGTCCTCGAGCTTCAGCGCCCTGACACTGCCCTCACCGAGGACCTCGACCACCCGCGAATTCATGACCATGTCGATCTTCGGGTTGTTGCGGGCCCGCTCCTCCATGATCGCCGAGGCGCGGAACTCGTCCCGGCGGTGGATGATGGTCACCCGGTCACCGAACTTGGTGAGGAAGTCGGCCTCCTCCATCGCGGAGTCGCCACCGCCGACGACGGCGATCTGCTTCTCCTTGAAGAAGAAGCCGTCGCAGGTCGCGCACGCGGAGACGCCGTGTCCCAGCAGGGCCTCCTCGCCGGGGACGCCGAGGTAGCGGGGCTCCGCGCCGGTGGCGAGGATGACGGTGCGGGCGTGGAACTCCTCCTCGTCGGTGAAGACCTTCTTCACCTCTCCCTCCAGCTCGACCCGGACGACGTCCTCCATCCGCAGGTCGGCGCCGAAACGCTCCGCCTGGTTGCGCATGTCGTCCATGAGGGCCGGCCCCATGATGGACTGCGGGAACCCGGGGAAGTTCTCGACCTCGGTGGTCTGCATCAGCAGACCGCCGAAGTCCATCCCCTCGAACACCAGGGGCCTGAGTTCCGCGCGGGCGGCGTAGATGGCGGCGGTGTAGCCGGCGGGACCGGAACCGATGATGACGACGTCGTGCACAGACGGGGTGGAATCACTCATGCCGACGATTCTAGCGACGCACCGGCCACCGCAGGTGCCACCCCGGCCTCTGCGAGGCGGACGCGCAGGTGGCGGTGGGCCCTCGCCCGACGCGACTTCACCGTCCCGGTGGGAATGCCCAGGTGGTCGGCGGTCTCCCGCAGCGACAGGTCACGCATGTCGGTGAGCACGATCACGTCCCGCAGGCCAGGGTGAAGTTGACTGACCGCCTCGTGCAGCAGGATACGGTGCACGGTCTGACCGGCGTCGGCGGAGCGGCTGTCCGGCAGGTAACGCAGCCGCTCCCCCAGTTCCACCGCCCGCGCGAGTTCGTCGTTCCTGCGTCTGCTGTCCCGCAGGTGCGTCAACGCCGTGTTGCGCATGATGGTGTGCAGCCAGGCCGCGGCCGAGTCCGAGCCGCGGAAGGTGCCCGCCGTCCGGTGGATCTTCAGCAGACCGTCCTGCAGGACGTCCGCCCGGTCCTCGACGGGCACCCCGGCCTGGTGCATCGCCCACCCCAGCAGGCCGGAGTGCCGGCCCATCAGCTCAGTGAAGGACGCGGCGCAGCCGGCGAGGTGGCGGCGCAGCAGTTCGGCGTCGCTCGGCGTGACGGATGGTGCGGTCATGAAGGATCCCCCTTGAAAGTAACGTCCCCTGCTCTCCTCCGTCCCCCGGGGAGAGCTTCGTGCACGAGCTTAGCGGAGTGAACGTACCCGCGGAGCGCCTGTGGACAACTTTCCGACTGTAGGATCGGCACCATGCGGTCTCTGTGGTGCACGACGTGGGGAAGCACACGGGAGGAACGGCGACGTTCCCTGCCGGGAGACAGCCTCGCCTGCCCCCACTTCCAGGCTGACCGTGCGGTCACGATCCCCGCGCAGCCGCAGGACGTCTGGCCGTGGTTGATGCAACTGGGCCAGGACAGGGGCGGTTTCTATTCCTGGGAGTTCCTGGAGAACCTCGTCGGGTGCGAGATTCACGGTGTCCGTGCTCTGCGTCCGGAATGGTCGACGAGAACCGTCGGGGACACCGTCCGACTCGCCCCCGAGCTGCCGTTGACGGTGCACCAGGCGACGCAGGACGAGGCGCTGGTCCTGGTGGGAGGTGACCCGGCCGCCGTGCCCGAAGTGTTCACCTGGGTGTTCGTCCTGACCCCGGTGGCGGACGGCACCCGTCTCCACGTGCGCGAACGCTACCGGTTCGCCCGTGTGCACCACCGGCTGTTCGTGCCGTTCCTCGCGGTGGCGTCCGGGGTGATGACGGTACGGATGCTGCGGACGATCCGGCGGCTCGCGGCGTCGTAGACCATGCCGGTTCCGGAAGTGTCGCAAAGTATCGCAAAGTATAGTGCCGTATCCAGAAAACTGGATACGGCACTATACTTTGCGATACTTCGCCTACTCGAGTGTCGCGGGATCCACCGTCCTGCGGATGAACCCTGCCATGCCCGGAACGGTGAACTGCACCAGGCCGTGCGCCGGTGAGTAGATGAGCCCCTTGTCGATGAGTTTCTTCCGTGCGGTGCCGAGAGAGCGCACCTCCGCGCCCATCGATTCGGCAACGGTGCCGATCGGCACCGCATCCTGGCCGTTCGCCGCCATGGCGGTAAGGAAACGCTTCTCGGCAGGGGTCGCCCGGTCCCACCTGCTGGGGAAGAACCCTTCGTCCAGGGCGGCCGTCCCCGTGCCTTCCGCCAGTTGCGCGTCCTGCCGGGTGAACGGGGACTGCGGTGCGACATCCCAGACAGCCTTGCCGTACTCCTGCAGGAAATAGGGGTAGTTGCCGGACACCCGCACAAGTTCATCGAGGGCGTCCGGGGCGAAGGTGGCGTCTTCCCGGGCGGCCGGCTCACTGAGTGCCTTCCGCGCCTCCCCGTCGTCCAGTTTCCCGATCTGCCGGTAACTGAAGAGACGTTCCGCGTAGGACTGGGTGCCGGCGAGGACGGACGGGAGTGTCGGCAGCCCCGCCCCGAAGACGAGGAACGGCAGGCCACGTTGTCCAGCCAGGTGCTGGGCCGCGATGACGGCCGCGAGCAGTTCGGGCTCGAGGTCCTGCATCTCGTCGATGAAGAACGCGAGAGCCTTCCCGTCCTCCGCCGCCGCAGCGGCGACGTCGAAGACAAGTTCCTCGAGGTCGATGCTGATGTCTCCCGAGTCCGCCCGTCCGTGGACGGCATCCACGTTGAGCGATGCCCCGGAGAACCCGAGGGACAGGGTGAACGACGAGATCGTCGGCAATGCCTTCGTGATACCGCGCCACCGTTCGCGAAGGGTGATCTTCCTGGCGCTGACAACCATCTCGCGGGCGAGTTTGCTGCGGATCTGGGCCTGCCCGGGGCCGTCGCTCCGGGCCTCCAGGCGGACGACGAACCAGTCGGCCTCCTCCGCCTTCTCCGCCATCTCATTGAGGAGGACGGTCTTCCCGACACCACGGAGTCCGTGGAGGATCAGCCCACGGTTGTGCAGTCCGCGTTCAACGCGAGTGATCATGTCTGACATCAGCTTCAGTTCCCCGTCACGACCGACCAGCGCGACAGGCCGCAGGCCTGCACCTGGGGAATAGGGGTTCAGCGCACCATCCATGGGGCCAGAGTATCCGATATCATCCAAAGTATAGTGCCGTATCCAGTTTTCTGGATACGGCACTATACTTTGCGATACTTCGGATGATTCCGCTGTCACTCCCGCACGCCGTGCACCGTGACCTCCCCCACCGAGGCGGCGTCCGGCATCGGGAGTTCCGTGATCCACAGCAGCACCCGGTCCCCGGCGGGGGCGTCCTCGCCGGACAGGGTCAGCGTCCCGCCGGAGGCGGTCTGCGCGTCCAGCAGCTGCGTCTGGTCCACCGTGGAGATCTCACCGGACCCGGTGCGCAGCTCGATGCGCGTACCCGCCGGCACACCCTCGAGGTCCACCGACGTCACCGACGTCGGCCCGTCCAGCGACAGCAGCAGGCCGAGCCCCGGTTTCAGGGACGACGGCCCGTCGCCAAGCTGGTCGACGTACTGCGCCGAGTCCCAGGTCGTCGCCGGGTCGCCGTCGATGACCAGGGGGGCGTCCCCGGGACGGTCCAGGGAACCGTCACCGTCCGCCGGCGCCCACTCCGCGGCCTCGGACACGGCCACGGGTTCGGGGTCCGGGGCAGCCTGCGCCGAGGTGGTCTGACCGCCGCGGATGGAGTCCGTGGTCACCGGCGAGTCGCGGCGGTCGCCACCGAAGTAGGCCACCGCGACCACGATCAGTGCGACGATGAGGAACAGTCCGCCGATCGTCAGGGTGACCGACAGTGCGGTGCGTCCCGGTTTCTCCGGGGCGGCGCCGAAACCGGCACGCTGCTCCGGGTTCGGGGCCACGTCGGCACTGGTCACCAGATCGGCGTCGGGGGACTCCGACGTCGTCGCCGCACGCAGACGCGCCGCGAGCTGCCGTGCGTCGACGCCGTCCACCCGGCGTGCGTCGCCGAGGATCTGCTGCAGCTCCGCGGGGATCTCCTCCGACGGCACCGCCGCGAGGAGCATGTCCAGCGACACCGCGATGGCGTGGACGTCCTGACGGGCCGAGCCGCCCGGCAGCACACCCGGGAAGGCGAGCACCGCCCGCCCCTCTGAACTGATCCGCAACCGGTTGCGGTGGTCGATGCCCAGCGACCCGCCCAGGTCGGCCACGTCCCCGGCGGCGTCCGCCAGGTCGGCCATCGCGTAGCCGGCGGCCAGCGGGTCGGGACCGGACTCCGCCACCCTGGTCAACGGTGCGCCCTCGGTCCAGTCCGCGACGACGACGACCAGCGTCCGGGCGTCACAGATCTCCCGCACGCGGGCCACACCCGGGGAGGAGACCTTCGCCAGCGTGGCGCTGCGGTCCAGCAGCTCGCGGGAACCTGCCCCGGCGACCTGCGGGTCCAGGATGGTGAGGGCCACGAGGTCCCCGGTCTCGTTGTCGCGGGCCTGCCACAGCCGTGCCGCGGGTGATCCACCGTGGTCCGAGAGCAGCCGGAACCGGCCCTGTAGGATCGGGGCACCGGGAACAAGGCGCGGGCCACGGACCCGGCCGGCGGACAGCGGCGGCATCGCCGGGCCCACCACGTCCTGCCCGGTGAGCCCCGTCATGCCGGCGATGGGCATCTCGGTGATGCGCGCGGACGGGCGCTCCTGCTCCTCCACTGCGGCGGCCCTGGCGAAGAAGTGGCCGACACCCGGCAGCCGGGCCAGCGTCGCACCGACGGTGATGACCTCCGGCAGCTTGGAGCGGGACATGATCGCGATGACGATCGCCAGGAACACCACGCCGGCGACCATCAGACGGATGAGGTAGCCGAACAGGAAGCCGTCCGGGATGAGGAAGTGGTCCACGAGCACGTCGAGGCGCCACACCACCAGGGCGGACACCGCCGACGCCCCCAGGGCCCACAGCGACGTCCTGAGCACACTGCGCATGCCGAGATGCCCCAGGGAACGTTTCAGCAGCCGGTGCCCGATGATCGCACCGGCCACGAAGCCCATGCCGTTGGCCGCACCCAGCAGCACCACCACCAGGCGCGGTTCACTGGCGATGTGCGGGGCCAGGTACGCCAGGGTCACCTTGGTGATGGTGATGCCGCCGATGATGAAGGTGGGCGTCCACACCTCCTCGCGGGCGTAGAAGACGCGCAGGTGCAGCAGCACGATGGCGTAGGGGACAAGCGTGAACGCGGAGAAGCTGATCGTCCAGCCCAGGACGTTCGCGTCGTCGAGCGAGAACTCCTGGTAGGCGAACAGCGCCGGGGCGATCAGCGTGCCGAAGGCGGTGAAGAAGGCGATGACCGGCACCAGCGCCAGCATCGTCAACTTCGTCGCCATGGTCAGGTCCTTGACCACGGCCTTGTCGTCGCCGTCCGCGGCGTTGCGCGACAGCCGCGGCATCACCGCGGTCAGCAGGGTCACGCCGATGACACCGTAGGGCACCTGCAGCAGCTGCCAGGCCTGCATGTAGATCGTCGGACCCGCACCGGAGCTGGAGGCGATGCGGTTGTTCAGCACCCAGCCGATCTGGGAGATCAGCACGTAGACGACGATCGCCAGGGCCATGCCGCCGAACTGCTTCAGCCGGTCGTCCAGCCCCCACAACGGCCGGATGTCGACGCCGGCCTTACGAAGGTACGGGACCATGATCGCCGCCTGCACGACGACGCCCAGCGTGGTGCCCAGACCCAGCAGCATGATGTGCGGGTCGGTGATCGACACGACGTCATCCTTGCTGAGCTTCGACTCATTGGGCAGCAGGATGTAGAGACTCAGCACCGCCAACGTCACCACGTTGTTGACCACCGGGGCCCACGCGCCGGGTTTGAAGATGCCCTTGGTGTTCAGCACCGCCATCATCACCGCGAACATCGCGTAGAACACGATCTGCGGCAGCACCAGGTAGGCGAAGGCGGAGGACATGCCGATGTTCACCTGGCCGTCGGAGTCCAACGACACCCGGGTCAGCAGGGGTGCGGCCAGTACCGCGATGACCGTCACGGTCATCATGAGTGTGAACGTCAACGTCAGCAGACGTCGGATGAACGCCGCCCCGCGGTCCGGGTCCTCCTTCTCCGCCCGCACGAGCAACGGCACCACGAGACTGGTGAGCACCGCGCCGAGCACCAGCTCGGTGATGAGGTTCGGCAGCGTGTTCGCCGTGTTGAACGCACTGGCGACCCCGGCGCCGAGAGCCCAGCCGATCAACGCGGTCCGCAGGAAGCCGGTGATCCGGCTCAACAGAGTCGCGATCGCCATCGAGCCGGTCGCGCTGACGACGTCGGCGTCCGACGCCGTCGTGGCGGCCGAACCCTCGTTGTCCTCCCCGGAGGAGGTGGTCTGCGCACCGGCCTGCGCGGTGGCCTTCGTCAACCGGGGGTCCGTCGCCGCGCGCTGGGCGGGGGACATGTTCAGATTCGAATGGTCGGCGCCTGGGTCGGTGCCGCCGGTGCCCTGACTGACACGGTCAGTCGGTCCGGAGGTGCGGGACGGCCGGGAAGGTGCAGCTTTCGCCGGCGGGGTGGCGGCGCGGAACCGCCCCCGTACGCCGGGTTGTGCGGCGTCGCCGGGGTCTTCTCGAGAATCAGTCACCGCTCTATCTTCGTGCACTCCCCCGGCGGTTCGCTAACTGACGGCGTCTTTTCGTCACCCGGATCAGGGCGAACAGGCCGAAGACGACGGCCACGCCGACGCCCACCACGAGCGCCCCGCCGCCGGGGCCGGAGGCCATGCGGATCGTCACCGGATCGGAAATGCGCATGTCATCCGGGGTTTCCAGGAACATGGTCAGATCGGTCTCCCGGATGTCCGCAGGGAAGGACGTCGTCATCTGGAGGGTCACACTGCCCTGTGCCGGAATCTGCTGCAGCCCGGGCGTGTTGAGCTTCACCCCGTCCCCGGACTCGTAGTCGACGTTGACCCGCACAGGCAACGGGAGACCGTTGCGGGCCACCACGATGAGCGGCGAGGAGTCGCTTGTCCGGGTGAAGACGCTCCCCGGCGGGAGCAGCGACACCGACTCGCGCAGGTCGTGGATCAGCGCCCGCACCCGGTCACGACGCTCGGCGGCACGCTCCCGGGCCGACACGTCCTCCCCGGCGACGCGGCGGCGGTTGTCCGTCAACGACCGCAGCAGGTCGTCGACCATCGGCCTGGTGAAGATCTCCGGGGTGAGCGCGACATTGTCGTCGTCGACCATGATCCGGGTGACGTCGTGCACGTCCCCGGCGAGCTCCCGGCCCCGGGCCAGCTCATCCTCCCCCACCGGTGCGGGGTCGGCCACAGGCTCCTGCACCGTGCCGTCGGACGCCACCCCGCGCAGCGCCGCCCCGAAGGACACCGCGCGTGCCGAACCGTCCTCCAGCCGGCCGGACACGGCCTCGAGCCACGTCTCCGCGTCGTCTCCGCCGACGGTCCACTCCGCCGGCGGTGCGGCGATGACGTTGCCCGCCGGGGAGCCGTCCTCCGCCCCGGCGTCGCGGAGCTCCAGGTCGAGCACGCCGACGGCGGCCGCCATCCGCTCCGCCGTGCTGTCGTCACCGAGGTCACGACGTGACGCCGGCGCACTGTAGGCGGCGGTGGTGGGGTTCTCCCCTGTCGCCGCGAGCGCGGACCCCAGCGCCGCGGGGAACCGCAGGGCCCGCGTCCCCCCGGGCAGGGTGACGACCCCGGCGTCGCCTCCGTCCTCCGTGGTCACCGTGTCTTCCGCCACGAGCACCGTGGTCGGGGTCTCCCGGTCGGTGTCGCCGAACCGTCGCACCGACTCCTCCGAGACGTACCCCGACCCCGGGACCACCACCCCGGTGGCCGGCTCCGTGTCGAGGATCTCGGAGATGGTCTCCGCACCCCGGTCCGCCAGCTCCGAGACGCGTGCGTCACCGACACCGGTGACCGCGTCCACGTCAGCCCCGGCGAAAGGCAGCGGGACGGTGCACTGGCCGTCGACGACGGTGCGCAGCTCCTCCAGCCACGACGAGGCGTCCGCGGCACCGGTCCCCTCCACGGAATCGTCTCCGCCGCGGCCCTCCGTCCACCGGTCACGGAGCCGCACCGGCTCCTCGACCGGGCTGGGGGCCTCACCGACCCGGTAGCCCCCGCTCATCCGCGACACCGTCTCCAGGAGATCAGGGTCCACCGCGACGCACGTCGCCTCCTTCAGCTCGTCGGACTCCGCGGCCGCCGCCCGGTAGGTCGACAGCAGGGTGCCCAGCCGCCCCTCCGGCCGCAGCTCCTCCGCCAACGACTCATCGGGCAGGTACAGCTCACTGGGCTCCGGGGCGTCGCCCACCTGCGCCGCGCCGGCGGTGGCGCTCGACGACAGCGGCCACAGCATCGTGATCCCCGCCGGACGCCCGGCGTCGGGGCCGTCCGTGGTGCCGGTCCCGTCCTCCGTCACCGTCACCGTCGTGCGCGTGGCGGCGACGAAGGACGTGCCCGACCCCCCGAGGTCCGCGTTGAGGTTGAGCAGCAGCGGGTAGACCCCCGGGCCGTCCACCCCCAGCCCGCTGAGACTGCCCGCACGGCCGTCGACCGGCACCGTCAGCCGGAACTGACGGTCCTCACCGGGCGCCAGGGTGCCGTCGAGCTGCTGGAACGGGCCCACCCACGGGTACTCCCCCTGGTTCGAGATCAGGGAGGTGGCCACGTCGTCCGGACGCTCCACCGCGTTCTGGTGCTGGGTCCGCAACTGCAGCCCCGACAGCTCCTGGTCCGAGGAGTTCGTCACCCGGACGCGTAGGTCCAGTGCGCCGTCGCCGGTGACCGTCGCCGGCTGCTGCCCGAGGATCTCCAACGACACACCGCTGTCCGGGTCCGCCGACCGCGACTCCGGGTTCGCCCACACCGTCCCCCCGACCGGGAGCTCCTGCGCCGCGACCGGTGACAGGCCCGACGTGCCGACGACACCCACCACCGCCGCCGCAGCGCAGGCCAGCGGTCGTGCCGCTCCCGACAACCGGCCCATCACTACCGCGGCGTACGTCGCCCGGCCTTCGCCTCCGCGCGGGCGAGGTCGGGCAACCGGTCGTGGGCCTGACGGGCGAGTTTGCGCTCGTCAGCGTAGGCGAGACGCTCCACGAGGTTGCTCACCGGCAGCCACGCCACCTCAGTGACCTCGGGATCCTCGTCATTGAGGTCACCGTCGACGTAGCGCAGCAGGTGGTGGTGCACCGTCTTGTGGATCCGCCGCCCCTCGGAGACGAACCAGTAGTCGATCGTGCCCAGGTCGCTGACGACCTCACCGCTGACACCGGTCTCCTCCCACACCTCACGCTCGGCCGTGGTGTGGTGGGACTCGTCCGGCTCGATGTGGCCCTTCGGGATCGACCACAGTAGCCGGCCACGACGGTCCAGCCGCCCGATGAGGGCGACGTACATCCGCGACAGGTCGACCGAGCCGTCCCCCCGGACCGCCTCGGCCAGGCCCGACAGCACGAGACCGCCGGCGCTGGTCTCCACCGAGGTCGGCAGTTCACTGTGGTCACGCTGCTGAACGGAGCGTGCCGGAGACCGGCGCTGGTCCGGCCGTGAGGGGCTCCCGTTGGAGCGGCGACGCCGTTGGTTCATGGGGAACAAGGGTAGTGCCTGCGGGGCGGTTTGTGGGAACTGTAAAATCCGGGGGGTGACGCGACGGCAGACAGAGGGTACCGAGGACAACACAGGCACGGCAGGCACGGCAGCCCCGGCAGACACGGCGACGATGCTCGCCACCGCATGGTCGGCGGTGAAGGACGACGCCAGGACCGACCGGGCACTCACCGCACTGGCGGACGCCTTCGCCGCCCGCGGACACCGGCTCTACCTCGTCGGCGGGTCCGTCCGCGACGCCCTGCTCGGCCGACTGACCCCGGAGACCGACTTCGACCTGGACTTCACCACCGACGCCCGACCCGACACGGTCACCGCCGTCCTCGACGACGTCGCCGAGACCGTCTGGGACACCGGCATCGAGTTCGGCACCGTCTCCGCGATGTTCCACGGCCTCACCGTGGAGATCACCACCTTCCGCGCCGACGCCTACGACGGCGAGTCCAGGAACCCCGAGGTCACCTTCGGCGACACCCTCGACGGCGACCTGGTGCGCCGCGACTTCCGCTGCAACGCCATCGCACTCGAACTCGCCCCCGACGGCGAGCACCGGCTCCGCGACCCGCTGAACGGGCTCGACGACCTCGCCGCCGGCGTCCTCGACACCCCGGCCGCCCCCGAACAGTCCTTCCACGACGACCCGCTGCGCATGCTCCGCGCCTGCCGGTTCGCCTCCCAACTGGGCTTCACCGTGGCCGACCGGGTGCGCACCGCCATGACCGGCATGGCCGACCAGATCAACCGCATCACCGCCGAACGTGTCGCCGCCGAACTGAACAAGCTGATGCTCGGCGCCGAGCCCTGGACCGGACTCGACATGATGGTCGACACCGGGCTCGCCGACCACGTCCTGCCCGAACTGCCCGCCCTGAAACTCACCCAGGACGAGCACCGCCAGCACAAGGACGTCTACGCCCACTCCCTGCAGGTCCTGCGCAACGCCACCGAACTGGAGGGACGCCTGGGCGACGGGGCCACCGACACCGACCGGCTGGTGCTGCGGTGGGCGGCCCTGCTGCACGACATCGGCAAACCCGACACCCGCGAGTTCACCGACACCGGGGCGGTGACCTTCCACCACCACGAGGTGGTCGGCGCCCGAATGGCACGCCGCCGGCTCAAGGCGCTGAAGTACCCGAAACGGCAGATCCAGGACATCGGCCAACTGGTGTTCCTCCACATGCGCTTCCACGGCTACGGCGACGGCGCCTGGACCGACTCCGCCGTCCGACGCTACGTCGCCGACGCCGGCGACCTCCTCCCCCAGCTGCAGGTCATCGTCCGGGCGGACTGCACCACCCGGAACAGGCGCAAGGCCGGACGGCTCCAACGCGCCGTCGAGGACCTCGACACCCGCATCGTCGAACTCAGGGAGCAGGAGGACCTCGACGCCGTCCGCCCCGACCTGGACGGCAACGAGATCATGACCATCCTCGACCTGCCGCCGGGGCCCGAGGTCGGCCGGGCCTGGGCTTTCCTCAAGGAACTGCGCCTGGACCGCGGGCCGATGGACCGCGACGAGGCCGTCGCGGAGCTGAGACGCTGGTGGAAGGAGCAGGGGTGAGCCCCACCGCCACGGCGGAGTTCCGGAAGGGCGTCAGGGACAGCTGGACGGTGGCCCTGGGGCTGATCCCCCTGGGACTCGCGTTCGGGCTGCTGGTCACCCAGACCGGGTTCGCGTGGTGGTGGACACCGGTGTTCAGCATCGTCCTCTACGCCGGCTCCATGGAGTTCCTGGCGATCACGCTGGTCACCGGGGGTGTCGCCCCACTCTCCGCGGCGCTGTACGGGTTCCTGGTGAACTTCCGGCACGTCTTCTACGGACTGAGCTACCCCGTGGAGGCCGTCCGCTCACCGGCCGCGAAGGCCTACGGGATCTACTCGCTGACCGACGAGACCTACGCGATCCTGTCCACGAAGACGAAGTCCGCGTGGACCCAGCCGCGGGTCATGGCGGTGCAGGTGTTCTGCCAGTCCGCCTGGGTGGTCTTCGGCGTCGTCGGGGCACTGGTCGGCTCCGCACTGCCGCTGGACCTCGTGGGCCTGGACTTCGCACTGACCGCACTGTTCGTGGTCCTGGCGATCGAGGCACTCGACGTCAGCCGGGACGTGTGGCTGCCGGTCGTCGCGGTCGTGGCAGGGGCGGTGGGCTTCGCCGTGAGCCGGGACCAGATGCTGCTCGTCGGGCTCTCGCTGTACTTCGTGTACCTGGTGGTGAGGTTCCTGTGGACCCGCCGGAAGGAGGACCGCGGTGTCTGACGGGCTGCCCGCAGGCGTGGACCTGACCAACACCCTGCTGATCCTCGGCGCGGTCGGCGCAGTGACACTGCTGCTGCGCGCACTGCCCTTCGCGGCGATGCGCTACTTCCGCGAGTCCGCCCTGGTCGCCTGGCTGGGGATCGCGATGCCCGCCGGGGTGATGACCGTGCTGGTGCTGTACACACTGGTCAACTCCACGGAGAATCCCGGTGGTGTGGGGGCGGCGGTGATCGCCGTGGCCGCGACCGCGGCGCTGCACCTGTGGCGGCGCTCGGCGACGATGTCGATCCTGTTCGGCACCGTGGTGTACATGCTGCTGGTGAACCTGGTCTTCTGAACGGGCCCCTCCCGTCCTCCCCTCCTTTTCCGATGTCGGATTGTCGCCCTCCCAGGTAGCTGTGCGGGCCGAAACCCTGCCTGGGAGGGCGACAATCCGACATCTCAGGACAGTCTCAAGGCCGGGGAGGCCGGGCGGCACACGCCCGGAGTACCGCCCCCTGGAGCTGCTCTGACAGTTCCTCGAGGTCGGCGAGCAGTGCCCGGTTGACGCGCACCGCCTCCCAGTCCTTGTTCTTCAGCCTCTGGAACAGGGTGAAGTCGGTGTCCGTCTGCCCGGCCGCGTCATGGTGCCGTCCGTCGTAGTACAGCGCGACACCCAACTCGGGGCAGGCCAGGTCCGGCACGGTAGACCGCCCTTTCCCGAGGTCGATCCTGACCTGGGAGGTCCACCGGCAGCCGTCCGGCAGTCGGTCGCGCACGACCAGACGCAGCACGGTCTCCATCGGCGACTGCGCACCGTAGTCGGTCAGTGCGAGGAGCCGTTTCAGGGTCCGACGGCAGACGATGCCTCTGGCACCCGCGAGGACCGTCCCGGCGGTGAGGTGGGTGCACTGGTACATGGCGTCGATGAACTGGACCGCGCGGACGTGCCGGTCCTCCATGCCGGGGACACGGTGCACGTACCACGTCTTCTTGCCGGTGAGGATCGTGGCGAGGCACTGGGCGGCGGCGGTCGCGGCCGTGACGACCTGCATCCCCGGGAACGCCGGGTCCGGGGACACGGTCTGCGTGCCGGGTGTGAAGGCCCGGAACACGGCGCCGTGTGTTCCGGTGTTGTTGCGGCGCGTCCGGGTGGACAGCAGGACGACCCTCTCGTTGTCAGCCCAGTGCGGCAGCCCGTGCAGTGCCGCGGCAGCCCACCCGCCGACAACCGCGTCCCGGGTGAGCAGCCACAGGGCACGGGCACGGGTGACGACGTCCCAGGGGTACGGGGAGGGGTCGTCCCCGTACCCGCGCGGACCCAGGCGGGAGGTGGTGTCGGCGCCCTCGGGCAGTGGGGGCAGGACGACGCGTCGTACCGGTTTCTCCCAGGTGTCCACCGCCGATCGTGGGGTTCCGCGGGAGAGTTCCGCGGTACGCAGCACGGGGATGCGGGTGGGGAGGACCCGTCGTGTGAAGTTGGGGCCGCGTCCCGGCCGTATCCGCCCGTCGCGCGCAGCCTGGTTCCAGTGGATTCCCCCGAATGCCCCCATGTCCTGATCTAACACGATCGGGGCCCCGCAGAGGCGCCGATGTCGGATTGTCGCCCTCCCAGGTAGCCGATCAGGCCGATTTCCTGCCTGGGAGGGCGACAATCCGACATCGAGGGGATGCGGGGGCAGGGTCAGCGGGTGGCGTCCTCGAGCTTCGGGGTGATCTGCTGCAGGGCCCAGAGCACCGCGTCCGGCGTGCCGAGCGAGAACGCCTGGGAGAGGTCGTCGTCGGCGACGACCGCGTGTCCCGCCTTCACCGCGCCGAGGTTCTTCCACGGTCCCAGATCCTCGAGTTCCTCCCGGGTGATGCCGATCGGGAAGCCGACGACGACGTCCGCGTCCGCGGTGTCGAGGTTCTCGTCGGAGAGCTGGGTGAAGAAGGTGTCCGAGTTCTTCTCGCCGTCCTTCCCGGCCTCCTCCACCGCGTCGGGCGAACTGAAGCCCAGGGAGGTCAGCAGGTCTGTCCGGCCGTCGC
The DNA here is from genome assembly GCF_022712195.1 of Corynebacterium sp. GTDB lineage: Bacteria > Actinomycetota > Actinomycetes > Mycobacteriales > Mycobacteriaceae > Corynebacterium. The sequence continues at coordinate 19,585 of NZ_JALAGY010000010.1, forward strand.
CCTGGAGGTAGGCGGCCCAGCCTTCGCCGTACTTGGAGATGACGGAGGCGGTCTTGTCCGCCCATTCCGGGTGGTCGTCGCGCACGCGGGTGACGGCGTCGTCGACCTCCTGGTTGATCTCGTCGCCCTTGGCGGACTCGCCGAGGGCCTTCGCGATCATCTCGACCTGCTCGTCCCGGCCGACGGTGTAGCCTTCGCCGCCCTCGGGTGCGGAGACTGTCGGGGCGATCTCGGACAGGCGGTCGTAGGTCTCCCGGTCGCCGGCGGCCTTCACGTTGAGGATGAGGTCCGGGTCCAGGGCGGCGATCTTCTCGACGTCGACGTCCTGGTTGCCGCCGCCGGAGACGATCTCGGGCGATTCGTCGTAGGTCTCCGCGTTCCAGGGGCTCACGCCGTCGCCGCCGAACCCGAGGAAGTCGCTGGCGCCGACGGGCTGGACGCCCAGGTTCAGTGCGATGTCGGCGTCGCCCCAGCCGAGGGCGACGACCCGGGTGGGCTGGGCAGGGATCTCGACGTCGCCGAAGGTGGTCGACACGGAGACGGGGAAGGCGTCTGTGGCGGTGGAGGTGGTGCCGGACGGTCCGCCGTCCCCGCTGTCGCCTGAGGTGCAGGATGCCAGTGCGATGCCCGTGGCCAGGGCGGTGGTGGCGGCGCCGATGCGCAGCAGTGAACGTCTCATGGAGGTAAAGGTACCGTAACCTTGCTTCCGGGGACAGCGCGTGGGCGTCGCCGGTACTAGACTGTCCTCCCATGGGTACACCGTCTTTCATCTCCGAGCTCCGGGCGCGGGTCGGCCACGCGCCGCTGTGGCTCCCGGGGGTCACCGCCGTGGTGGTCCGGGACGTCCCGGAGGACGCCCCGGTCTTCGCCACGCCGGACGTCCTGCTGGTCAAGCGCGCCGACGACGGCCGCTGGACACCGGTGTGCGGCATCATCGACCCCGGTGAGGAGGTCGCGGACGCGGCGGTGCGGGAGGTCGCCGAGGAGACCGGCCTCACGGTGGAGGTCGACGCGCTGATCGGCACCGGAGCGGTGGGTCCGGTCACCTACCCGAACGGTGACGTGTGCAGCTTCATGGACACCACGGTGCGCTGTGTCCTCACCCCGGACAGCGCTCCGGAGCCACAGGTCAACGACGAGGAGTCGGTGGAGGTCGGGTGGTTCCCTGTGGCCCAGCTGCCGGCGATGGACCCCAGGTTCCGTCTCGTCATCGCCGACTGTGTGGCGCAGCTGAAGCATCCGGCGGGGTTCCGTCCACGTCTGGGCTACGTCAAGCGGTCACGGCCGGTGGCCGGCGACATCCGCGGCGTGTAGCCCGTCGGCGTCATGGAACCTGCAGGGGAGCGGAGGCGTGCCCTCCCCCGGGACGTCGCCGAGGCACTCGACCGGATCCTGGACGGGGCCGTCGCGGACGACCTGGAGTCCAGCGTCCTGGACTTCAAGGAGGACCCGGTCCACACCCCCACCCGCCGCCCGGACGAGAAGGCGGCGGACATGCTGGTCAGGACGGCGTGCTGCTTCGCCAACGGTTCGGCGGGCCGCGGATTCATCGTCTTCGGGATCGCCGACCGCACGCCCGGGCCGGACGCCTTCAACGGCACTGACCGCGACCCGGCGAAGATCGCCCACCTGATCTTCACCCGCACCCGTCCCCATCTCACGGTGGACGCGTGGGACGCCTACGCCCACGGTGCGCGGATCATCGTCGTCCGGGTGCCTGCGGGGCTGGCGGTGTACACCGGCCCGGACGGGACCGTCCGGCACCGTGTGGGTGACGCCTGCCTGCCGTTGGAGGGTGAGCCGAGGGAGCTGCTCGCCCGGGCCCGCGGCAACCCCGACCACACGGCGCGGCGTTCCACGGTGCCTCTGCAGGACTACGACGTGGAGGCGTTGGCGGCCGGTCGTGACCTCCTCGCCACAGCGCAGCGGGCGGGCACGCTGCCCAACGGTGACGGCACCGGGACCGGCCTGCTGGCGAAGCTGGACCTGCTCACCGGGGGCGGGCCGACGGTCGCCGCGGAGCTCCTGTTCCACCGCGCGCCGGGGGTGCGCCACCTCTACCGGGCCGGCGAGGCGGAGTCGGGCCACCCGCCGACCGAGACGGTGCTCGACCTGCCGCTGGTGCTCACGGCGACGTCACTGCGGGACCTGGTCCGGGCGCACGACGACTCCTCCATCCCAGCGGCGGCGGCGGACGAGGCGATCACCAATGCGCTGGTGCACCGGGACTGGTCACGTCCGGACCCGGTGGTGGTCTTCCAGTCCCCGGACATGATCCGGGTCCACTCCCCCGGTGGCCTGCCGGGCGGGAAGACGGCCGACCGGCTGCTTTCGGGGCCGTCGCAGCCACGCAACCCGGCCCTGCTCAACGCGATGCAGCTGCTCGGTCTGGAGCGCTGGTCCTCGCGGGGTTTCGACCGGATGTGGCTGGCGATGCTGTCGGCGGGTTTCGAACCACCGGTCGTCGACGCGAAGGAGGACGCGGTGGACGTGACCCTGTTCAACGGGGAGCCGGACATGGAGTTCGTCGGCCTGCTGACCGCGGTGCGCGCCGAGTACGGGCGCGGCGTGGCCCGTGACGCCGCGACCCTGGTGGTGCTGCGTCACCTGATGTCGACGGGGACGGTCGACCTCGAGGTGGCGGCTCTGCTGCAGCAGGCCGGGGAGGCGGACGCCCGGTCGCTGATGACGTGGCTGGCGCAGCGTGGAGTGCTGCAGCGCACCGCCCGTCGCCGGGACGAGTGGCGGTTCTCTGACCGGGTGGCTGCGCTGGTGCCGCGGACCGGCTGAACCTACCAGGTGTTCTCCGGCTGTTTCGCGGCGTACGTCGCCGCCCGTCCGGAGCAGATCATCAGCTGGATCTGGTGGAAGATCATCAGCGGCACGATGACCAGTCCGGCGCCGCCGCTGAACAGCACCGCGGCGATGGGGAGCCCGGAGGCCAGGGACTTCTTGGTGCCGCAGAACTGGATGGCGACCTGGTCCCGGTAGCCGAAGCCGAGGCGTCGGGCGGTCCACGAGGTCAGCCACAGCATCGCGTAGACGCCGATCACGGAGCCGACGCAGATGCCGACGATGGCGCCCCAGGACACCGAACTCCACACGCCCATCACGATGCCCTCGGAGAAGGCCACGTACACGACCAGGCCGATGGAGATCTTGTCGACGTAGCCGGTGGGTTTCGCACCGGCGACCGTGGCGACGCCGGGCACGTTGCGCATGAGCTGGCCCAGGATGAACGGGGCGAGCAGCTGCAGGGCGATGTCGACGAAGACGGAGGTGTCGATGTGCAGTCCCCCGTCGGTGCCGGTCATCAGCAGGAGCACCAGCAGCGGTGTGGCGAAGACGCCGATGAGGTTCGACGCGGAGGCGCTGACGATGGCCCCGGGGATGTTGCCCCGTGCGATGGAGGTGAAGGCCACCGAGGACTGCACCGTGGACGGCACCAGGGTGAGGAAGAGGATGCCCTGGTAGAGCTCGTCGCCGATGACCCCCTTCAGCGGCATCAGGGCGAGGCCGACCAGGGGGAAGACGACGAAGGTGAACGCCAGGATCAGCAGGTGCAGCCGCCAGTGCTTCAGGCCGTTGAGGGCCTCGCGGGTCGACAGGCGGGCCCCGTAGAGGAAGAAGAGCAGGCCGATGGCGATCTTCACGACCCAGTCCATGACGTCGGCGAACCCGTCCCGCGCGGGGAAGACGAGGGCGAGGACCACGCCGAGGACGATCAGGATGATCAGGAGATCCGGGCGGTATCCCACGATACGGTTAATAAAGTTCCTCATGGTGAGACACTATAGTTGATGATATTCCTCAGCCTGCGAGGTGGAGGATCTCCGCCCGTGAGGCGTAGGACGCCGAGGCACCCCTCGAGCGAACGGCCAGGCTCCCCGCCGCGGTCGCGACCTCGGCAGCGTCCACCAGCGACGCACCCTCGGCGAGCGCGGCGGCGAGGGTCCCGCAGAACGCGTCCCCCGCGCCGGTGGTGTCGACGACCTCGGCGACGGGCCGCGGCGGGATGTCGGTCCGCTCCGCCCCCTCGTAGAGCACCGCGCCGTGCGCACCCAACGTGACCAGCACCGACCGGGCCAGGTGGGAGGGGTCGCCGTCGGGAGCGAGTTCAGCGGCCTCGGTCTCGTTGAGGACGAGAGGGTCGGCCGCGGCGACGAGGTCCGGGTCGCGGGTGGTCACCGGGGCGAGGTTCAGGACGAACCGGGCGCCCAGCCGTGCCGCGAGGGCGGGCAGGGCGGCCGAGTGCGCCGGGGTCAGCTCACCCTGGGCCAGCAGTACGTCCGCCGCACCGTCGACCCCCGCAGGGTCGGTGACCTCGTTGGCGCCCGAGGTCACCACGATGATGTTCTCGCCGGTGCCGTCGTTCATGATGAACGCCTGCCCGGTCGGCGCGTCCCGCGTACGGGCGACGGCGGAGACGTCCACCCCGGCGTCCCGCAGTTCCGCGACGGCCCGGTCACCGTCGGCGTCCCGGCCGACCGTGGCGTGCAGGACGACCCGGGCGTCCCGGCCCTGGAGGAACCGTGCGGCCGCCACGGCCTGGTTGGCCCCCTTGCCGCCCAGCGCCTGCCCGTTCGGGGAGGCGATCACCGTCTCCCCCGCCGCCGGGAAATGCCCCGTGCGCACAAAGGTGTCCATGTTCACCGAACCGCAGACCGCCACTGTGCGGGTCACACGACGCCTACTTCCCGTCGCTGGACGCCGCCGCCCGACGGGCCGCGTCGAGGTCCAGCTCCACCGGGGCTGCGTCGGCCGTGTCGTGGCCGCCGCAGGAGCCGCCGCAGTCACCGCCGCAGGAGGCCGACGAGTCTGACGCCCCCGAGGCCCCCGAGGCCCCGGAGGAGCAGCACCCGGCCGAGGCGCGCTGCTCCTCAGCCCGCCGGGCCTTCATGTGGTCGATCTTCGCCAACGTCTGCGCCGCCAGTGCCGCACCCATCCCGACGAGGAACAGTGCGCCGACCACCAGCAGGCCGGAGATGACCCACAGCCACCCGCCCTGCAGGCTGACCAGCCCCGCGGCGATGAGGGCGACACCCGCCCCGGTCCACGTCGGGCCGGCGATGCGGTGGCCGGTGTCCCACATCTCACGGCTCTTGCGCACCTCGGGGACACGCAGGCCCACCCACCTGTTCCCCGGCAGTTTCGCGGTGACGGAGAGCACACCGGTGACCAGCACGGCAGCGCCCAGGACGAACAGCAGGACAGAGAGGACAATCATGCTGACCAGTCTATTACAATGGCTGGACATGACTAACCCTCGGAGCGAATCTGGCGAGTCCACGTCCCACCGCTACACCCCGGAACTCGCCGGCGACATCGAAAGCCGCTGGCAGGGGTACTGGCGCGACAACGGAACCTTCAATGCCCCGAACCCCGTCGGCGAACTCGCCGACCCCGGGCAGCCGCTGGACTCCTCGTCCCGGGAGAAGCTCTTCGTCCAGGACATGTTCCCCTACCCCTCCGGTGTCGGCCTGCACGTCGGCCACCCGCTGGGCTACATCGCCACCGACGTCTACGCCCGCTTCAACCGCATGCTGGGGCGCAACGTCCTGCACACCCTCGGCTACGACGCCTTCGGCCTGCCCGCCGAGCAGTACGCCGTGCAGACCGGTACCCACCCGCGCACCACCACCAGCGCCAACATCGAGAACATGGAGCGCCAGCTCGGCCGACTGGGACTCGGCCACGACCGCCGTCGCGTCGTCGCCACCACCGACACCGACTTCTACCGCTGGACGCAGTGGATCTTCCTGCAGATCTACAACTCGTGGTTCGACCCGGAGTCGCAGAAGGCGCGCCCGATCAACGAACTCGAGGAGAAGTTCGCCGCCGAGCGCCCCGACTGGGCCGACCTGACCCCCGCACAGAAGCAGGCCGAACTCGACGGGCACCGCCTCGTCTACCGCTCCAACAGCACCGTCAACTGGTGCCCCGGGCTCGGCACCGTCCTGGCCAACGAGGAGGTCACCGCAGACGGACGCTCCGAGCGCGGCAACTTCCCCGTCTTCCGTAAGCGGCTGTCCCAGTGGATGATGCGCATCACCGCCTACTCCGACCGCCTGCTCGACGATCTCGAGGACCTCGACTGGCCCGACAAGGTCAAGTCCATGCAGCGCAACTGGATCGGACGCTCCCGCGGCGCCGAGGTGGACTTCGCCAGCGACGCCGGCCCGATCCGGGTGTTCACCACCCGACCCGACACCCTCTTCGGTGCGTCCTACATGGTCCTGGCCCCCGAGCACGAGCTCGTCGACCGCCTCGTCGGCGACGCCGCCTACGGTGACGACGTCGACCCGCGCTGGACCGACGGCGCGGCGACCCCGGCGGAGGCCGTGGCGTCCTACCGTGCCGCCATCGCCTCGAAGACCGACCTGGAACGGCAGGAGAACAAGGAGAAGACCGGCGTCTTCACCGGCGCCTACGCCACCAACCCGGTCAACGGTGCGCAGATCCCCGTCTTCATCGCCGACTACGTCCTCACCGGCTACGGCACCGGCGCCATCATGGCCGTGCCCGGCCACGACGAGCGCGACCACGAGTTCGCCACCGTCTTCGGCCTGCCCGTCACCGAGGTCGTCTCCGGGGGCGACGTCCCGGTCACCGAAGCCGCCTACACCGGCGACGGCGTGCTGGTGAACTCCGCCAACGGCTGGTCCGGCAACGGCCTCGACCTCAACGGCATGGACAAGGCCGAGGCCATCGAAGCCACCGTCGCCTGGCTGACCGAGCAAGGCGTCGGCGAGGAGAAGATCCAGTACAAGCTGCGCGACTGGCTCTTCGCCCGCCAGCGCTACTGGGGTGAGCCCTTCCCCGTGGTCTACGACGCCGACGGGGTCGCCCACGCCCTCCCGGAGTCCATGCTGCCCGTGGAACTGCCCGAGGTGGAGGACTACCGGCCCGTCAGCTTCGACCCGGACGACGCCACCTCCGAACCCCAGCCGCCCCTGGCCAAGGCACGGGACTGGGTCGAGGTCACCCTCGACCTCGGCGACGGCGAGAAGACCTACTGGCGCGACACCAACGTGATGCCCCAGTGGGCCGGCTCGTCCTGGTACCAGCTGCGCTACATCGACCCGACCAACAGCGACGCCCTCGTCGACATCGAGAACGAACGCTACTGGACCGGGCCGCGCGAGGGCGCGCCCTCCGGCGGCGTGGACCTCTACGTCGGCGGTGTGGAGCACGCCGTGCTGCACCTGCTCTACAGCCGGTTCTGGCACAAGGTCCTCTACGACCTCGGCCACGTCAGCTCCTACGAGCCCTACCACCGGCTCTACAACCAGGGCTACATCCAGGCCTACGCCTACACCGACTCCCGCGGCGTCTACGTGCCCGCCGAGGAGGTCGAGGAGAAGGACGGGAAGTTCTACCACAACGGCGAGGAGGTCACCCAGGAGTACGGCAAGATGGGCAAGTCCCTGAAGAACGCCGTCTCCCCCGACGAGATCTGCGACAACTACGGCGCCGACACCCTGCGGGTCTACGAGATGTCGATGGGCCCGCTGGACACCTCCCGTCCCTGGGCCACGAAGGACGTCGTCGGTGCGCAGCGCTTCCTGCAGCGTGCCTGGCGGCTCGTCGTCGACGAGGCCACCGGGGACACCGCGGTGTCCGACGCCGACCTGACCGACGACGACCTGCGGGCAGTGCACCGCACCGTCGCCGGGGTCCACGACGACTACGCGCACCTGCGCGACAACACCGCCGTCGCCAAGCTCATCGAGTACGTCAACCACCTCACGAAGGCGTACGCGGGCTCGCAGGCGCCGCGGGAGGCGGTGGAGCCGCTGGTGCTGATGATGGCGCCCGTCGCCCCGCACATCGCCGAGGAGATGTGGTCACGTCTCGGGCACGAGGGCTCACTCGCCCACGAGACCTTCCCCGCGTGGGACGAGAAATGGCTCGTCGACGACACCGTGGAACTCCCGGTGCAGGTCATGGGCAAGGTCCGGGGCCGGGTGACTGTCGCCGCAGACGCCGCACGTGAGGACGTCGAGGCCGCGGCGCTGGCCGAGCCGAACGTGGCCGCCCACGTCGAGGGAAAGACCGTGGCGAAGATCATCGTGGTCCCCGGCAAGATGGTGAACATCGTCGCCAAGTAGCCCCGGCGGAAGGGGCTCCGGTCCCCTCCTCTCCCCTTCCCCTCCCCGATGTCGGATTGTCGCCCTCCCAGGTAGGGTTCCGGCCCGGAAACCTACCGGGGAGGGCGACAATCCGACACTGGGGGCGTTGCTGGCGCGGCGGTTGTGCGGGTGCGCTACCGCGGGTGGCTCAGTGTCCGGCGATGAGTGGGATCGGCAGCGTGGTGAAGATGATCAGGAAGAAGGGGATCAACCACCACAGCGTGCCCATGAACGGCTGCCACCACTGGTAGCGCCGCCACTTGTGCAGCACGACGAGGCCGGCGGTCACCGGGCCGAACATCGCGACCACGGTGGGGACGATCCGGGTGGTGGCGGTGTCGCCCAACGTCTGGTCGAGCAGGACCCAGACAAGGATGGTGACCACGGGGAACCCGATCGCCAACTGCCAGGCCTGACGCACGGACGTGCGCCGGTCGAGGTCTTCGAGACGGTCGAGCGGGTCGGGGAGCTCTGAACTGCTGGACTGATCGGACATGATGCCCCCGAGTCTAGTCCCCGTCCCCCTCCGCTCGGCTACCGCCGCACTCAGACGGGACTGACGAGCACCGGTGCCGGTGAATGCGCCAGGAGCTGATTGGTCGACGGGCCGATGAAGACCCGGTTGAAGGCCCCGAGTACAGAGGAGCCGACCACGAGGACCTCGCCCTTCTTCCAGTGGACGTCGTCCATGGCTCCGCTCCAGCCGGGCCCGGACCCGACCTCGGTCTCGACGCGCAGGTCCGGGTGCCGTTCCTCGGCACGTTCCCGGCCACGGGCGAGGATGTCGAGGGCCTGACCACGCCACCGTTCGTCCGCCTCGGCGGCGTCGGGGAAGGGTGTGAGGGTGGGGTACATCGACGCGCCGGTGGGGCTGAAGGCCACGAGGCGGAGCGGCACGCCCCAGCGGGACGCCAGGTCTGCGGCCTTCCGCAGCGCCTGGTGGGACTGCTCGTTGTCGACGTAGGCGCAGCTGACGCGGGTGACCCCGTGCTTCGACAGGGTGGGTGTGCGGGGCACCGTCACCACCGGCAGTGGCGCGCAGTGCAGCAGCGCATCGGCGGTGGAGCCGGCCCGGAAACGCCCGACGGGCCCGCCTGAGGTCCCGTACCGGGAACCGACGACGATGAGGTCGGCGCTGAACTCCTCGGCGGAGCGGATCAGCGCGGTCGTCTCGGAGTGGCTGTGGAGCAGCTCGTCGCTGTCGTCGATCATCGACTCCGGGACACCGGCCTCGGTGAGTGCGGTGCGGGCCGCGGCGTGACAGGCCGAGGACTCCGCGGCCGCCCACTCCTCGAAGCGGCGGGCCGCGGCGGCGTCGGAGGCGTCGTCCCGGCCGACACCCTCAGGCCAGATCCGGGGGATGACGGTGACCGGCTTGACGCTGATCTCCGCCGTCCTGGCGAGCCAGGAGACGAAGGCCGCGGTGTCGGTGCCGGTGCTGACTCCGCCGGGATCCCCGTCGGGCCGCCAGGCCAGCAACACCCGTAGCGGGTCCACCGGCTACTTCTCCCCCATGCGACGGGAGTCGAAGACCTCCATGCCGGCCTCCAGGGTGGGGATGAACTCCTCCACCTTCTCCAGCTGCTCCGGGTCGAGGACGCTCAGGATGTTCGCCATCTGCTTGTCGCGTTCCTCCCCGATACGCGCCAGTTCGGTGCGGCCGAGGTCCGTGAGCTTCACCCGGACACCGCGGCGGTCACTCACGTCCCGGACGCGGGAGACGAGCCCCAGCGACTCGAGGTGGTTGATCGCGTTCGACGCGGTGGGCATCCTGATGGACTCAAGGTCGGCGATCTGACTGATGCGCAGAGCTCCGTGGGTCTGGAGGTTCATCATGATGGAGAGCTGCGCGGTACTGATGCTGGACTGCGTGGTCTGGCGGAAGTACAACAGGTACATCCGCGTGACGACGGGTCGCAGGCGCTTCGCGACTTCAGACGGGGTAGCGGTCATGGTCACCAATCTACCGTGCTTTGCTCCTGAAAGGTATACTGGTACCACTTTTAGGCCCGTGAAGTTCCTTAACTGCGCAGGTCGGCCGATAATTACTGACCCACAATGAGGGTGACTAACCCTCGTTGATGAAGGTCTCCAGGTCTGCGCGTCCCTGGTCGTCCGGCCGCTGAATACGGGGGGACTTCATCAGGTAGGTCGACGCCGGGTCGACCGGTCCGCCGATCCCGCGGTCCTTGGCGATCTTCGCCGCACGGACGGCGTCGATGATGATACCGGCGGAGTTCGGGGAATCCCAGACCTCCAGCTTGTACTCCAGGCTGATCGGGGCGTCGCCGAAGGCACGGCCCTCGAGCCGGATGAAGGCCCACTTGCGGTCGTCCAGCCACTGCACGTAGTCGGACGGGCCGATGTGGACGTTGCGGTCGTCGATCTTGCCGGCCAGTGAGCCGGTGAGGTTCGAGGTCACCGCCTGGGTCTTGGAGACCTTCTTCGACTCGAGGCGGTCGCGCTCCAGCATGTTCTTGAAGTCCATGTTGCCGCCCACGTTGAGCTGGTAGGTGCGGTCCACCGTGACGCCACGCTCCTCGAAGAGGCGGGCGAGGACGCGGTGGGTGATCGTCGCACCGACCTGGCTCTTGATGTCGTCACCCACGACCGGCACACCGGCGTCCTCGAACTTCTTCGCCCACTCGGGGTCGGACGCGATGAAGACCGGCAGGGCGTTGACGAAGGCCACACCGGCGTCGATGGCGCACTGGGCGTAGAACTTGTCGGCCTCCTCGGAGCCGACCGGGAGGTAGGACACGAGCACGTCAGCACCGGTCTCACGCAGGTGCGCGACGATCTCGTCGTGGGTGGCGTCGGGTTCGCCGGACTCCTCGATGGTCTCCCGGTAGTACTTGCCCAGGCCGTCGGCGGTGTGGCCGCGACGCACCGTGACCCCCAGCTCCGGCAGGTCGCAGATCTTGATGGTGCAGTTCTGGCCGGACTCGGTGGCGACGGAGACGTCCTTGCCGACCTTGTCCGCGTCGACGTCGTAGGCGGCGACCAGCTCGATGTCACGCACGTGGTAGTCGCCGAACCGGACGTGCATGAGCCCGGGGACGGTGTCGTCGTCCGGGGTGTCCTTGTAGAACTCCAGGCCCTGGAGCAGCGAGGTCGCGCAGTTGCCGATGCCGGCGATGGCCAGCTTGATGGTGGGGTTGTCCTGTGAACTCATGGGTCCGGACGTTAGCCCTCCGGCCCGTGGAAAACACCCTCTGACATGGGGTGGAGAGGAACTTAACCGGTCAACGTGCGATCTTGACCGATTCACTCACGGCCCGGGAGCGGATAGGATGGTCCGCATCATGTCGACAGTGCAGCCCGTCCACACCGTCTCCCACGACCTGGACCGCCGGCGGACCCTGCGCGCCCTGCGCCGGGGTGAGCGCCGTCGGACGGACGTCTGCGACGCCGACCGTGGCCTCCTCTCCTCCGCGGAGGTGCTGGGGACCCGGGTCGACCGCCCCTGCCCCGTCTGCGGCGCGCCGGGACTCCGCGAGAGCCGGTGGATCCACGGTGCGGCAATGGGGGAAAAATCGGGAACGGCGCGTAGTCTTTCGGAGATCGACGCTATCCTCGCTACCCTGTTTCCTGACGGCGTCGGACGGTCTGCTAAGGAACAGCCCGGCGCAGACCCTGCAGGTGCCTCCGGGAGCGGGGTGGCCGTCCACACGGTGGAGGTCTGCCTCCGCTGCGGATGGAATCATCTCGTCAGGGAAGACATGTACGGTGCCGGTAAATCCAGTACGGAGAGAACAGCCACGTGACTAACGACTCGACCACCCCCAACGACTCCACGAAGCGGAAGCGCGCGCGTACGCGCAAGCCGGTGTGGGGCCGTCTCATCGCCTCGGCGGCGGCTGTCCTGGCCGTGCTGATCGTGGTGCCGCTGGTGACGTTCTTCGCCGCCTACTCGGTGACCAAGGTCCCGCAGCCGGAGGAACTGGTCAACAACCAGATCTCCCAGATCTTCGCCAATGACGGCACCACCGAGCTCGCGCGTATCGTCCCGCCGGAGGGCAACCGCCAGAACGTGGACATCGACGAGATCCCCGAGCACGTGCGGGACGCCGTGATCGCCGCCGAGGACCGCGACTTCTACGACAACCCCGGGTTCTCGGTGACCGGGTTCGGCCGTGCCGCCCTCGGCCAGCTCACCGGCGAGGACGCCGGCGGCGGGTCGACGATCACCCAGCAGTACGTGAAGAACGCGGTGGTCGGCGACGAGCGCAGTCTGGTCCGTAAGGGCAAGGAGCTTGTGATCTCCTCGAAGATGTCGCGGCAGTGGTCGAAGGACGAGATCCTCGAGGCCTACCTGAACACCATCTACTTCGGCCGCAACGCCTACGGCATCTCCGCGGCGTCGCGCGCCTACTTCAACAAGCCGATCCAGGAGCTGACCCCCGCCGAGGGCGCGGTGCTCGCCGCGTCCATCCAGCGGCCCAGCCAGCTGGACCCGTGGACCAACCGTCCGGAGGCCGAGCAGCGCTGGAACTACGTCGCCGACGGCCTGGTGGAGATGAAGTCCATCACCCGGCAGGAACGCGACGAGATGGTCTTCCCGGAGGTCATCGACCCCGCGGAGGTTGACTCCGGTTCCGTGGCGGAGGGTACCAACGGCCTGATCAAGAGCCAGGTCCTCGCCGAGCTGAACGCCAACGGCATCACCGAGGAGGCGGTGAACACCGGTGGTCTGAAGATCACCACCACGATCGACGCCAACCACCAGCGCGCCATGGTCGACAACGTGCACGGCGTCATGGAGGCCCAGGCGGACACCGTCCGTTCGGCCGGTGTGGCGATCGACCCGAAGACCGGCGGTGTGCGCGCCTACTACGGCGGTGACGACCCCACCGGCCTGGACTGGGCCAACGCCGGCCTGCAGACGGGCTCGACCTTCAAGATCTTCACCATGGCCGCCGCCGTCGAGCAGGGCATCCCCACCTCGCCCCCCTACGACTCCTCCCCCGTCACCACGGGAGCCACCGAGGTCAACAACGTCGAGGGCGAGTCCTGCGGCACCTGCTCCATGGCCGAGGCACTGAAGCGCTCACTGAACACCTCCTTCATCCGTGTCGCGCGTGACCTCAACGGTGGCCCGCAGGACGTCGCCGACATGGCCCACCGTCTGGGCGTGGCCAAGGAGCTGCCGGGCATCGGTGAGACCCTGCGCGAGAACGGCGGTACCCCCTACGAGGGCATCACCCTGGGTCAGTACCAGTCCCGCCCGCTGGACATGGCGTCCGCCCTGGCGACCCTGACCAACCAGGGCCGCTACATCCCCCCGCACTTCGTGTGGAAGGTGGAGACCTCCGAGGGTGAGATGCTGATGGACAACACCGACATGGAGTCCACCCAGGTGGTGCAGCCGGAGGTCGCCGACGAGGTGATCGCGGCCATGGGTCCGATCGCGGCCTACTCCAACGGCCACTCCCTGGCCAACGGGCGTCCCAGCGCGGCGAAGACCGGTACCGCCCAGCTGGGCGACACCGGGCAGAACAAGGACGCCTGGATGATCGGTTCGACCCCGCAGCTGGCGACCGCCGTGTGGATCGGTGACACCGCCGGTCAGCCTCTGGTCGACGGCCGCTACGGCGGATCCATGTACGGCTCGCAGTCGCCGTCGGACATCTGGCAGGGGTTCATGAACGAGGCGCTGGTGAACGACGAGGTCGAGGAGTTCGCGAGCTCAGTGCCCGTCGTCCAGGACCCGCAGGCCGGGTCGTCCTCCGGCGGCAGCGCCTCCGGGGCGCAGGGTGGCGGTGACACCGGTGGCGCCGAGGGTGGCGAGGGTGCCGACCGGGACTCCTCCGACGACGTCCCCGCTCCCGGGCCGAACCCGGGCAACGGCACCGGCCAGGACACCGACATCGGCCGGATGATCGACGACTTCCTCAACAACCTCTGATCCGCGGCCGTCATGTCGAGTACTGAGCTGCTGGTCACCATGGGCAGCGTGTTCATCGGGTTCCTCCTGTTCGGCGGCTCCTTCGCCAGTTTCATGGCGAAGCGGCGTCCGGCGGTGATCTGGGGGTTGTTCGGCGCGGCCATCGTCTTCATCACGGTGATCCCTGTGATCGTGGCGGTGTTCTGGGCCACGGCGGGTCCGCCGTCCGGGTAAGTTGGGGTCAGGCCCGAAGCCGTGTATCCTGATCAGGTTGCTGACGCAACGAACCCTCCTGCCGTAACCACTCCCGGATACGGCCGAAAACACACTAGACCACAGGAGGTGATGAGGTCCGTGCGTCAATACGAGATGATGATTATCATCGACCCGTCACAGGATGAGCGCACCGTTTCCCCGTCCCTGGACAAGTTCCTCGAGACGGTCCGCAAGGACAACGGTACGGTCGACAAGGTTGACATCTGGGGCAAGCGTCGCCTGGAGTACCCGATCAACAAGCAGGAAGAGGGCATCTACGCTGTCGTCGACCTGAGCTGTGAGTCGGCCACCGTCCAGGAGCTCGACCGCGTTCTGAACCTGAACGACATCATCATGCGCACCAAGGTGCTGCGCAAGGACGCCAAGTAAGCGTCCTCACGGAATCCGGATCAACGTCGGACCGACGCTGACATCGACTGACAGGAGAAACTGGCATGGCACAGGGAGACACCCCGATCACCGTCGTCGGAAATCTCGTCGCGGACCCCGAGCTGAGGTACACCCCCAGCGGTTCCGCCGTCGCGAACTTCCGAGTGGCCTCCACGCCGCGCCGGTTTGATTCCCAGTCGAATCAGTGGGTGGACGGCGAAGCACTGTTCCTCCAATGCAACGTGTGGCGCCAGGCGGCCGAGAACGTGGCGAACTCGCTCACCAAGGGTGACCGGGTGATCGTCACGGGCCGTCTGCGGCAGCGCTCCTTCGAGACCCGCGAGGGCGAGAAGCGCACCGTGTTCGAGGTCGAGGCCGACGAGGTCGGCCCGTCCCTGAAGTACGCCACGACCCAGGTCACCAAGACCCCCCGTCAGGGCGGGAACTTCGGTGGCCAGCAGGCCCCGCAGGGCGGCGGCCAGGCCGGTAACCAGGGAGGCTTCGGTGGAAACCGCGGCCAGGGTGGTTTCGGCGGTCAGCAGGGAAACCAGGGTGGTCAGCCCGGCCAGGGCTTCGGCGGTAACGCCGGGGGCCAGGGTGGGTTCGGCGGGCGTAACGCCGCGCCGGACGACGACCCGTGGAACTCCGCTCCGCAGTCCGGTTTCGACGGCGGCGACGAACCGCCGTTCTGATCTTCCGTGTGAGTTCATCCCCGGATCCCTCGGGATCTACCGAAACCATGAAAGGCTACGGATCATGAAGCTGATCCTCACCGCCGCCGTCGACAACCTCGGTGTCCCCGGTGACATTGTCGAGGTCAAGGCCGGCTACGGACGCAACTTCCTGCTGCCGCGCGGCTACGCCATCACCGCCACCCGTGGCGCCGAGCGTCAGGTGGAGAACATCCGCCGTGCCCAGCAGGACAAGGTCATCCGCGACCTCGACCACGCCCGCGAGGTCAAGGACGAGATCGACCGTCTGAACAACGTCACGGTCACCGTGCGCACGTCGGAGCAGGGCAAGCTGTTCGGCTCCGTCACCGCCGAGGACGTCGCCGCCGCCGTGAAGGCGGCCAACGGCCGCGAGCTCGACAAGCGCACCATCGTCCTCAACCAGGGTGACGTCAAGGCGACCGGTTCCTACAACGTCGACGTGAAGCTGCACCCGCAGGTCGTCGCGTCGCTGAACTTCAAGGTCGTCGCAGAGAAGTAGTTCTCTCCTCGCCATCACGCCGCAGGAACCCGTCACGGTTCTTCGGACACTCCCCGGCCTAGACACCCGGGGTTCCCGGCCTAGACAACCGGTGTGTGTCCGTGGGTCCGGGTCTCCGCCGCGACGTCGGCGAAGAACGCCACCATCTGTAAGACAACAGCATTGTCCGACGGGCCCGCCCCGGTCTTCCTGACCGGCCGGCGGGCCTTCGGCATGTCCGGGGCCCGGACCCGTGGGCGGTGTTGTGCAGTGCTGTGCACTGTTGTGCACACCCACCCACGGCCCTGTGGACAACTGTGGACAACCCGGGGACGAGGCCCCTCAATATGCACGAAATATGCGCATACTTAGTTATGCCGTGACCTCGGACGATGCTGCACCGGGTTCCCCTGGCCTGCGTGAACACGGGTTGTCCACGGCGTGCGTCCGCTTATATTCCGCACTGTCACCCCTGTGACCAGCAATGTCTTAGAAAATGGCAGGTCAGGGCGCTTCCTGTCCACAAGTTGTCCACAGGCAGTGCAGGAGGGACGGTGTTACGCACACATTCTGTCCACAGTTCACGCACACAGCCTGTGGACAACTTCCTCCCGGAGGGGTGTGGAGTAGGATTGCGGCACTGACGGGCCGCGGGGCGGGACGCCCGCGAAAAGGGGGCTAGAATCATGGACATGAGCACACCGGAACGGGCACGCGACAGCTTCGCCGACGACGCGGGGGCCGCCCCCCTGCCGCCGGAGCCTGACCAGTGGGAGGGCGAGGCGTTCGCGCCTGCGCAGGCTCCGGGCCCCGGGGGGCGTGGCACCTACCGGAAGCGGGACAACGGGACCGGTGCGGGCGGGGCCTTCCTCGAGGCCCGTCAGATGCCGCAGAACACCGAGGCGGAGATGGGCGTGCTCGGCGGCATGATGCTGAGCAAGGACGCCATCGCGGACGTCGTCGAGCGTCTGCGTCCCGACGACTTCTACCGTCCCGCGCACCGCACCATCTACGAGACCATGCTCGAGCTCTACGGCGAGGGCATGGAGGTCGACCCGGTGATCCTCGCCGGGCGGCTGGACAACAACGGCATCCTGGAGAGCGTGGGCGGGGCACCGTACCTGCACGAGCTTTCGGCGAAGGTCCCCACCGCGGCGAACGCCGGCTACTACGCCGACCTGGTCGCGGAGAAGGCGGTCCTGCGCCGTCTCGTGGCCGCCGGTACGAGGATCGTGCAGTACGGGTACTCCGGTCTTGAGGGCAGTGAGCTGGAGAGCGTGGTGGACCGCGCCCAGCAGGAGATGTTCAACATCACCAACGAGTCCGCGTCGGAGGACTACATGGTGCTCCAGGACCTCCTGGAGTCCACCATGGACGAACTGGACGCCCTGGAGAACGGCGACGGGCAGGGGCAGGGCGTGCTCACCGGGTTCAGTGAGCTCGACGAGATGACCAACGGTCTCCGCGGCGGGCAGATGATCATCGTCGCGGCCCGTCCCGGTGTCGGCAAGTCGACACTGGCCATGGACTTCATGCGGTCGGTGTCGGTCCAGCAGCACCGTGCGTCCGTGCTCTTCTCCCTGGAGATGAGCAAGTCCGAGGTGATGATGCGCGTCTTCTCCGCGGAGGCGGAGGTGCCGCTGTCGGTGATGCGCGGCGGCAAGATGGTCGACTCCCAGTGGGACAAGCTGACCCAGCGGGTCACCGCGATCGAGGACGCCCCGATCTTCATCGACGACTCGCCCAACCTCACGATGACCGAGATCCGGGCCAAGGCCCGCCGGCTCAAGCAGAAGCACGACCTCGGCCTGATCGTCGTCGACTACCTGCAGCTGATGAGTTCGGGCAAGAAGGTCGAGTCACGTCAGCAGGAGGTCTCCGAGTTCTCCCGTCAGCTCAAGCTGTTGGCGAAGGAGGTCGACGTGCCGCTGATCGCGATCTCGCAGCTGAACCGTGGTGTCGAGTCCCGTGGCGACGACGCCTTGCCGCGCGTCTCCGACCTGCGTGAGTCCGGTTCGCTGGAGCAGGACGCCGACATCGTCCTGCTGATCAACCGTCCCGACGCGCAGAACCGTGACCACGAGCGGGCCGGCGAGGCCGACCTGATCCTGGCCAAGCACCGTGGTGGCCCGATCGGAACGATCCAGGTCGCCCACCAGCTGCACTACTCGAAGTTCTCGGATCTCAGCAGGGGAGTGTGACTAGTCCCCGAACTGTTCGGCGAGGGTCCCCAGGATGCCGCGGAGGTCGTCGGCCTGCTGCTCGCTGAGCACGTCGAACATCATCCGCCGGACGGAGGCGACGTGGGAGGGCGCGGCGTCCCGTATCGTGGCGAGACCGTGGTCGGTGAGGACCACGAAGGCGCCGCGTCCGTCGGAGTTGCAGGTCTCCTTGCCGAGCAGGCCGCGGTTCATCATGCGGGTGATCTGGTGGGACAGCCGTGAACGGTCCCAGGTCAGCCGGTCGGCGAGCACCGCCATGCGCATCCGGTGGTCCTCGGCCTCGGAGAGGTTCACCAGGACCTCGTAGTCGGCCATGGACAGGCCGGTGTCGCGTTGGAGGTCCCTGGCCAGCGCGGAGTCCATGCGCCGGGCCACGGACAGCCATGAGCGCCAGAGACACTGCTCGGACTCGGAGAGCCAGGGGGTCGTCGTGCCGTTCGTCATATCTCCATTGAACCACAGACAGGAAGTAGTTGACACATCAACTACATGGGTCTACTCTGGCCACCGTCATGCACCACACGAAGGAGAACAGCATCATGAGCAGCATCAACGACTACAGCGGCAGCTACACCATCGACCCCGCCCACTCCGAGATCGGGTTCACCGCCCGCCACGCGATGGTCACCAAGGTCCGCGGATCCTTCACCGAGTTCACCGGTTCGGCCACCACGGGTCCCGAGCTCCGGGACGCGAGCATCTCCGTGGAGATCCAGGCGGGGTCCATCGACACCCGCAACGCCGACCGTGACGGCCACGTGAAGTCCGCGGACTTCTTCGACGTCGAGACCTACCCGACGATCACCTTCACCTCCACCGACGTCCGCGCCGACGGCGACGACACCCTCGTCGTGACCGGCGACCTGACCATCAAGGACGTCACCAGGCAGGTCACCGTCGAGTTCGAGTTCGACGGGGAGGTCACCGACCCGTGGGGCAACAGCCGTATCGGCTTCGAGGGTTCCACCGAGATCAACCGCTCGGACTTCGGGCTGACGTGGAACGCCCCGCTGAAGAGCGACGGCGTGCTGGTCTCCGAGAAGATCAAGCTGAACTTCGACATCTCGGCGACGAAGAACGCCTGACTTATCCCCGCGGGTGCTCTAGCATCACGGACATGACTGCAGATGTGTCCGTAGGGGAGCACCGCCGCCTCGGCGCCCTCGTCTTCACCGGGGGCGCCGTCGGCGCGTTCCTGCGGTGGGCGTTCACCGTGGACACCGGCGTCGCCGGGTCCCTCTGGCCCCTCCTGGTGGTCAACCAGGTGGGGGCCTTCGCACTCGGGCTGCTCGTCGGTGCACTCCCGTTCGTCAGCGACACAGGGCGCGACGGGGCGTCGGGCCGCAGGAACCGCATCCGGGCGGCCCTCGGCACCGGTCTGCTCGGCGGGTTCACGTCCTACTCCGCGATCGCCGCGGCCACCGTGCAGGACGCCGGCGGCGTCCTCGGACCGGTCGTCTACCTGGTCGGGACGGTGGTCCTGGGCCTGCTGCTCGCCCGCGCCGGGATGTGGTGCGGGGAGCGGCTCGTCCCGGGTGGCACGGTGGAAGGGGCGGACGCATGACCGGGGAGGTCTCGTTCATCGCCGCGGTACTCGTCGCCCTGGGGGGTGGGACGGGGGCGTGGCTGCGCTGGCGTGTCGACGCGGCGATCACGCGGCGCAGCGGCAGTGACCTGATGGTCGCCCTGCTGGTGATCAACACCCTCGGTTCGCTGGTGCTGGGGGTGGTCAGCGGGCTGACGGACAGCTGGTGGCTCCTGGCCCTGGTCGGTGCCGGTCTGTGCGGTGGTTTCACCACCTTCTCCACCGCGTCGGTGGACGCGGTCGACCTCCTGCGCCGGGGCCGGACGACGGCCGCGGCCGTGTCCGTGGCGGGCATGGCGCTGCTGGCGGTCGCCGCCTTCGGAGTCGGCCACTGGCTCGTGGTCTGGTGATCAGCTCTTCTTCGCCGAGATCCACACGTCGATCTCGGCGTGGACCGGTTCGTTGCCGGCGTCGTCGACCAGTGCGATGTCCACGGTGACCAGCTGGCCCCCGGTCTCCCGGGTGACGGTGGAGAAGTCGGGGAAGTCGGCGGTGGCGGTCACGGTCAGCCCGCCGGTCGACTTGGTGGGGTAGTCGGCGCGCATCCCGCGCGGCAGCCACCGGTGGGTCGTCGGGACGCTGGACTCGCACAGCATGCCCATCGCCGCCTCGGCGCCGTTGAGTGCGGCGATCACGTGGTAGGTGCCGATGTGGTTGCGCACGCCCCACCAGTCGCCGATGCGGACGACCGCGCGTCCCGGTTCGGCGACGCGGACGCGGGGGAGGACGGTCCGGAAGTACGGGGCCTTGAGGCTGAACCCGAGCGAGAACAGCCCACGGCCTGGTGTGCTGCCGTTGAGCTTCCTCCACAACTTGTAGGTACCGGTGGCGGGGCCATGAGTAGTCATGTTTCCAGACATTATCGGAGGCCGCTGCCCGGCACAGCCGAACGGCGCGAGCGGGCGACACGCGATCCTGAACACCGGTAGCGTGGGGGCGGCACCGGTGGAATACCGGCCGCGTCCGGTGACGTTGAACTGGGTGCGGCGCGTGAACGACCGACGAGCGAACCGACAGCGACAGCGACGACAACTACCTTCAGGAAGGTGCGGCCATGGCCACCACGACGATCACCAGCGAGAACTTCCAGGACACCATCCAGGGCGACGGCATCGTCCTGCTCGACTTCTGGGCGGAATGGTGCGGACCCTGCAAGCGGTTCAGCCCCGTCTACGAGAGCGTGTCGGAGAAGTACCCGGACTACACCTTCGGCAAGATCGACACCGAGGCCAACCAGGACATCGCCGCGGCCCTGCAGATCCAGTCGATCCCCACGCTGATGGCGTTCCGTGACGGCATCCTGGTCTACCGCGAGGCCGGCGCACTGCCGCCCAAGGCGCTCACCGACCTCATCACCGAGGTCGAGGGACTGGACATGGACGACGTCCGCAAGAAGGTCGCCGAGCAGCAGCAGAACGGCTGACCTGCCACCCGGCGGACTCAGATGGTGCGTGCGTCGATGACGGCGCGGTAACGCACCTCCGACCCCAGTACCCGCCGGTAGGCGTCGTTGACCTCGTCGGCGGAGACGAGTTCGATCTCCGCGGTGATCCCGTGCGCGGCGCAGAAGTCGATCATCTCCTGGGTCTCGGCGATCCCGCCGATGTTGGACCCTGCGAGACTGCGTCGGCGCCCGGTGAGCTGGTTCGCACGCACGGACATCCCCTCCGGCGGTAGACCGAGCATCACCAGCGTCCCGTCCGGGGCGAGCATGCTGAGGTACCGGTGGACCGGCAGTGTCGCCGACACCGTGTTCAGGATCAGGTCGAACTCGTCGGCGTGGTCCCTGTGGAAGGTGTCGGCGGCGTCCCCGCCGGTCGCCACGTAGGAGGACGCGCCGAACCGTAGGCCGTCCTCCTTCTTCGACGTGCCGTGGGAGAAGACGGTCACCTCGGCGCCGAGGGCGGCGGCGATCTGCACGGCCACGTGGCCCAGCCCGCCCATGCCCACCACGGCGACGCGCGACCCGGGGCCGACGCCCCAGTGTTTCAGGGGAGAGTAGGTGGTGATCCCGGCGCACAGCAGCGGGGTCATCGCCGCCATCGTCGCGCCGTCGAGTCCGCCGTCGACCGCGGGCATGCGGATCAGGAAGTCCTCCCGGCACACGATGTGGGTGGAGTACCCGCCCTGGGTGACTGTGCCGTCGTGCCGGTCGATGCTGTTGTAGGTGCCGGTCAAGCCGTTGAGGCAGTAGTTCTCCTCCCCGGCCTCGCAGGAGGCGCAGTCGCCGCAGGAGTCCACCATGCACCCGATCCCCACGACGTCACCGACGGCGTGGCGGGTCACCCCGGCACCGGTCTCCACGACGGTGCCGACGATCTCGTGCCCGGGGGCCATGGGGAAGTTCTCGTGCGGCCAGTCGCCGTTGACGGTGTGGATGTCGGAGTGGCAGATCCCGGACCAGCGGATCTCCACGAGGCAGTCGTCGGGACGCAGGTCGCGCCGGATGACTGTGCTCTTCTCGAGGTCGGCGCCGGCGGCGGGGGCGTGGATGCAGGCAGCGGTGGTGGTCATGGTCACCGATGGTAACCCTCCCCGGTGCGACCGCGGGACGCGCGGACGGAAAACCCTTTATGCTGGGCTACAGACCACAGAGGCCACCCGGGCACGACATCGTTAGGAGTACCGCCATGGCGAACCCCTTCTCCAAGGGCTGGAAGTACCTCATGCAGTCCCTCGACACCACCATCGAGGAGAACGCGGACCCGAAGGTCCAGATCCAGCAGGCGACTGAAGCGGCCAAGAAGCAGCACCGTGAGGTCACCGAGTCCGCCGCCCGGATCATCGGCAACCGCAACCACCTCGAGATGACGCTGAACCGCCTGGTCAAGGACCAGGAGAAGCTGCAGGATAACGCGCGCACCGCCCTGCAGCAGGCGGACAAGGCGGCCGCCGAGGGGGACACCGCCGCGGCGACGCAGTACACCAACACCGCCGAGATCTTCGCCACGCAGCTCGTCACAGTCGAGCAGGAGATCGAGGACACCAAGAAGATGCATGCGCAGGCGACCCAGGCGGCTGAGCAGGCGCAGCAGCAGCAACGGCAGTCCGAGGCGCGTCTCAAGGAGCAGATGGGCCAGATCGACCAGCTCCGCGCCCAGGTGGACCAGGCGAAGATGCAGGAGAGCTCCAACCAGGCGCTGGAGTCCATGCAGGGCATCCAGGCCGACGACAGTGTGCCCACCCTCGACAGCGTCCGCGACAAGATCGAGGCCCGCTACGCCACCGCACTGGGTGCGCAGGAGCTCACCGAGAACAGTGTGCGCGGCCGGATGGCCGAGATCGAGTCGAGCGGGCGCGACATGGCCGCGTCCTCCCGTCTCGAGCAGATCCGTGCCGAACTCGCCGGGGGCTCCACCGGCGGGGCCGGTGAGATCACCGCAGGGGAGTCAGCTGAGGACGCGGCAGACGCGCAGGACGCGGCGGATTCCGGGGAGGCGCAGGGGCGCTGACCTCCCTGCGCTGCCGGGTTGCGCCGACGGCCCGGAACCTCTAAGATTGCAAGGCTTGAGCACGGGAGCGTGGTGTTCCGCCGACAGGCGGCCCCGGGCACTCCGGATACTTTGTGACGAGACCTCCACAGCTGTACGCGGGGGTCTTTTTGGTTGCCTTCATCCCGAGCCAATCGCTGCAGCGGGTCAACCGACACTGCAGCCCACCGGCGACGTCGTCCACACGGTCAGCCCGTGTGTCCGTCGCCTCGCATCTTTGGGAGGACCTCCATGGCAGAAAACAGAACCTCGTCCGGCGCGCGCCCGGACACGACCGGTGTCAACGTCGGTCTGCTGATCGGCATTCTCGTCGCAGCGGCCTTCGTCGCGATCCTCAACGAGACGGCCCTGTCCAACGCGCTGCCCAGTCTCATGCGCGAGTTCCGGGTGGGCGAGGACGTCGCCCAGTGGCTGACCACCGTCTTCATGCTCACCATGGCCGTGGTCATCCCCACGACCGGGTACCTGATGCAGCGGCTGACCCTGCGGACGATCTACATCCTGGCGCTGTCGCTGTTCCTCGGCGGAACGGTGCTGGCCGCGGTCGCCCCGGTCTTCGCCGCGCTGTTGGCGGGACGCGTGCTGCAGGCCGCCGGCACCGCACTGATCATGCCGCTGCTGATGACCACGATCATGATCCTCATCCCGGTGGAACGACGTGGCTCCGTCTTCGGTCTAGTCACCATCGTCATCGCCGTGGGTCCGGCACTCGGGCCGACGTTCGCCGGTATGGTCCTTGAGCTCGCGAACTGGCGGTGGATCTTCATCGTCATGGTGCCTCTGGCCGTGATCGCCCTGGTGATGGGCATCTGGCAGATCCGTAACTTCGAGGAGCCGAGCCGTCCGCCCTTCGACCCGGTGTCCGTGCTGCTCTCCGCGGTGGGTTTCGCTGCGGCGATCTACGGCCTGTCCGGCCTGTCCAAGGCGGCCGAGTCCTTCCCGACGACGGCGGTCGTGTGCCTGGTCGTCGGTGCGGTGGTCCTGGTGGTCTTCTTCCGGCGCCAGGGCATGCTGATGCGTGCCCAGACGGCCGGCGAGCACCGCGCCCCGCTGATGAACACCACCCCGCTGAAGATCCGGGAGTTCTCCTGGTCCCTGGGGCTGATGCTGCTGTCCTTCGGCTCGCTGTTCGGTTTCATCATCATCATGCCGATCTTCGGCCAGAACGTCCTGGGGCTCTCGGAGCTGCAGACCGGCCTGGTGACCTTGCCCGGCGGCATCATCATGGGTGCGATGGGGCCGGTCGTGGGACGTCTCTACGACGCCCACGGGACCCGACCGCTGATCATCCCCGGCGGGGGTCTGCTGGTCGTGGCGATGGGTCTGCTGCTGATGCTCGACGAGAACAAGACCTTCTGGTACCTCGTCCTCATCGCGGTCGTGCTGAACATCGGCCTGTCGCTGCTGATGACACCGCTGATGTCGAACGCCCTCGCCGCGGTCCCGAACGACATCTCGTCGCACGGGTCGGCGATCCTCAACACCCTGCAGCAGCTCGCCGGCGCGGCCGGTACGGCACTGTTCATCGCAGTGATGGGGATCGGGTCGGCGAACTCCACGGCGGGCACGCCCGTCGGCGCCCTGGTGGACGGCGTCCACGTCGCCTTCTTCCTGGGTGCGGGCATCGCCGTGCTCGTGTTCGTCCTGGCACTGGTGCTGCGCATCGACGCGCGGGACGCGGGTGCGGGGGCCGGTGAGGTCCAGCGGGATGAGCAGACGGTCTGACGCCCGGGTCCTGACCGCCGTCCTGCTGGTGGCGCTCGTCGCCCTCGGGACGGTGGTGGTCTGGTGGTACAGCCGGAGCTACCTGGAACGTGCCGGGGGACTGCGTGAGTCCGAGGCCCGCACCCTCTGCGGGGACGAGGTCCGGTGGGAGACCGGTTACGGCAGGGACGCCGAACTGGACCTGTGGGGCGCGCGGAACGACGGGGACGGGGAGCGGTGGGTCATCGACGGCCAGGTGTTCGCGGAACACCTGGAGGGTGTCGAGGTGACGCGTGGGACGCGGACCGACGGGGAGCAGTTCCGCTGCCTGGTCACCGCCGACCGGGTGGTCGTGGAGATGGTGGACTGACGGGGGAGTGGGGTCAGCCCCGGCCGCCGACGTAGCCGAAGGCGCGCAGTCCGGCGTCCCGGTAGTTCTTCAGCGCCCGCAGGTAGTGCGGGTCGGAGGTGACGACGACGGCGGTCCCGGTGCGTTCCCTGATCATCCGGGCGGTGTACTCCACGTTCTGGAGGGTGTTGCCGGCCTTCTCCTCGAGGAGGATCTCGTTGCCGACGCCGAGCTTCTGCAGTGCGTCATTCATCGCCGCTGCCTCGGTCGGGCAGTCTGCGCGGGTGGGGCCGCCGGTGACGATCACGGGGTTCCGGGGGTGCTCCCGCAGCAGTTCGGCGGCGGCGGTGAGGCGGTCGGTGAGAACCCGGGGTGCCGAGCAGTCCTCCTGCAGTTGGGCACCGAGGATGACGACCGGCGTGTTCTCGTTCATGCGCAGCAGTGAGTTCGCCAGGGGGGTGCGGACGAACTCGGAGTCGGTGACGTTGTAGACGTGCTGCTTGGCGGAGGCGACGAGATCGTCGACGGCGGACACCGAGCCGGACACTGAGCCGGCCACCGGGCCGGACACGCCCGGGGTCGCTGCGTCTGCCGGGGCGACGGCGGGGGTGACGGCCACAGCGCCGACGGTCAGGAGGCCGGCGAGTGCCGCGGCGACGGCGCCGCGGCGCGACCTTCCGGAGGAGAGGGGTGAAGCAGAGGACACGGGAGAGCTCCTGGGCTGTTGACGGTACCCGGACCGGAGGGGCCAAGTAGTGATAGCAGCATAACTGAGTACCGTGCGTGCGGAAAGGGGACCGGGCGAACGGCACCTCAGTCCGCGGTCTCCCGGGCATGCCGGGAGGAGGCGACGTCGTCCACGACCGTGATGATGTGGTCGAGACCGGTGATCATCGCACCGTAGACCGGCCAGTGGGCGGTCGGCAGATCCCCGGCGTCGGAGAGCTCCTCGGTGAGCGCGCTCAGCCGGTCCGACAACGACTCGACCTCGGCGTCCGGGTCCGCCACCGCGCGTCCGGCGTCGCGGGAGATGGACGCCCACTCCTCGCGGAAGCGGGTGTCCCAGCCGCTGTCCGCGTAGGAGGCCTCCCGTAGGGTCCGGGCGAGGTTGCGCAGGTGGGAGACACCTTCGTCGGCACGCCGGAGGATGTCCTCCCAGTTCGCGTCCGCAGGGTCCGGCGCCTGCCCGGCCCCCGCGCGGGCCCGGCGGAGCCGGGCGAGGTAGGAGCGCGGGTTCGCCCGTCGGCTCTCCCGTGCGAACCGCACCACGGACCACGCCGAATTGAGTTCCTCGGTGATCGCGTCCGTCTCCGTGATCCAGGCGTCCGCCCGGTCGGTGTCCCACGAGGAGGCGAACTCCTCGCCCATGTTCTCCAGGACCGATCCCATCCGGTGGTTCACGCTGTCGACGTACCGCGAGGCCTGCCGGTCGCGCATCGGCGGCAGGACCAGCAGGTTCACCGCGATGCCGACGAGGACGCCCACGCCGATCTCCAGCATCCGGTCGCCGAACTGCTGCTGCTGTTCCGAGAAACCGTCGCTGAGGATGAAGATGGCCATCGTCGCGACGGTGACGCCCTCGTCGCGGATCCAGGGAACTCGGGCGACCACCAGGCCGACCAGCAGGGCCAGGGCGTAGGTCCACAGTGAGACGCCCAGGATATGCCCCACGAGCGACGCCACGCCGATGCCCAGCAGCGACGCGACCGTCGACTGCACCCCGCGCGACAGGGTGCGGTAGGCGGTGGCGTCGATGGTCAGCAGGGCGACCCACGGGGCCAGGAACGGGAAACTCGTGTTCAGGAAGGTCACCGAGACCCACCACGCCGCCGTGGCGGCGACCACGCACTTGGCGATCTGCAGCCCCGCCGTCGAACCCTCCGGGCCGCTGACGGCGGCCCAGAGCCTGCCGAGGGCCCCGGGGCCGTCGGTCCGGGTCATACGCCCACGTCCTCGGCGTCGAATGCCATGGTGCTGCTCCTTACTGCGCCGCTGCTGCCGGGTTCGGTGTCACGGGCTGATCTGTCCGCCGTTGACGTGGACGGTGGATCCCACGACGTAGCTGGACTCCGGGGAGGTCAGGAAGACGTAGGCGGGGGCGACCTCGACAGGCTGGCCCGCCCGCCCCAGTGGCGTGTCCCGCCCGAACCCGGGCAACGCCTCCCTGGGCTGGCCGTCGGAGACCTGCAGCGGGGTCCAGATCGGCCCAGGTGCCACGGCGTTGACGCGGATCCCCTTCGGGGCGAGCTGGACCGACAGGTTCTTGGTGAGGTTGTTGACGGCGGCCTTGGTCGACGCGTAGTCCATCAGGTGGTCCGAGGGGTCGTAGGCCTGGATGGAGGTGGTGTTCACGATCGTCGACCCGGCCCCCAGGTGGGGCAGTGCGGCCCGGGTGACGCGCACCATGGCGTGGAGGTTCACCTCGTAGGTGTGCTTCCACTGCTCGTCGGTGACGTCGGCGAAGTCGGTCACGGCGATCTGCCGGCCGGCGTTGTTGACCAGGGCGTCGAGACCGCCGAGGTGGGTCACGGCCTGGTCCACGAGGTCCGTGCAGTAGCGCCCGTCGGACAGGTCGCCGGGCAGCAGGACGGCCCGTCGGCCGGACTCCTCGATGAGGTCGGCGACCCGCCGGGCGTCACGTTCCTCGTCGGGCAGGTAGGCCAGGGCGACGTCGGCACCCTCCCGGGCGAAGGCGAGGGCGGTGGCGGCGCCGATACCGGAGTCCGCGCCGGTGACCAGGGCCTTCCGTCCTTCCAGACGTCCGGTGCCGCGGTAGCTGGTGGCCCCGATGTCGGCCTGGGGGACAAGTTCGGCGTCCAGCCCCGGTTCGGGCTGGTGCTGCTCCGGTGGTTCGACGGCCTCGAAGCGGGTGACGGGGTCGGTGAAGGTCAGTTGGTCTGCCATGGGTGGTGCTCCCTCCTGCATGTCGCGTATCGGGAAGTGCCACGACCCTACCAGCGACCTGACCTGCAGGTATGTGGACCACCCCGAGGGGTGGCCCCATGTGCGGGGAGTGGTGTCAGATGACCAGGTGGACCAGCAGGACCACGCCCAGGGCCACCACGGAGAGGACCGTCTCCATCAGTGACCAGGTCTTCAGGGTCTGGGGGACGGTCATCCCGAAGTACTCCTTGACCAGCCAGAATCCGGCGTCGTTGACGTGGGAGAAGAACACCGAACCCGCGCCGATGGCCAGCACCATCAGTGCCACCTCGGTGGAGCCCATGCCGGCGGCGACCGGCGCCATGATCCCCGCCGCAGTGACGGTCGCCACCGTGGCTGAACCGGTGGCCAGGCGGATGAACACCGCGACCAGCCAGCCCGCGATCAACGGCGACACCGGGGCGCTCTGCACCCATTCGCCGACGACGTCGGCGACACCGGTGTTGACCAGCGTCTGCTTGAAGCCTCCGCCGGCACCGACGATGAGGATCACCCCGGCGATCGGCCCGAAGGAGCCGCCGACCTGGTCGGAGACCTCCTGGCGGGTGCGGCCCATGCCGAAGCCGAGGAAGAACATCGCCAGCAGCACGGTGGCGAGCAGGGCGACGAGGGGTTCACCCAGGAACTCGAAGGTCTTGAACACCGCCGAGTCCTCGGAGACCTGCAGTGACTCCACGACGGTGCGCGAGAGCATCATCACCACCGGCAGCAGCACCACGGTGAGTCCGCGGCCGACCGACGGGCGGTCGGTGCCGGCGGTCTGGGTGATGTCCTGACCGGAGATGGACGTCGGTGCCTCGATGGGCACCCAGCGGGCCATGAGCTTCGCCGACAGCGGTCCGGCGATCGCCACGACGGGCACGGACACCAGCAGGCCCAGGGCCAGGGTGAGTCCGAGGTTCGCGCCCAGGGCCTCCACGGCGATGAGGGGGCCGGGGTGCGGCGGCACCAGGGCGTGCAGTGCGGAGAGGCCCGCCAGGGCGGGGATGCCCAGCAGCATCACCGGGAGCTGCGAACGGCGTGCCGCCAGCATCACCACGGGGATCAGCAGGACGATGCCGACCTCGAAGAACAGTGGGATACCCAGCAGCATCGCCAGCCCGGCGATGACCCAGGGTCGCAGTGCAGGCGCGGTACGGTCCAGGAAGGCGTCGACGATGCTGTCGGCGGCCCCGGACTTCACGAGGAACTGCCCGATCACCGCTCCCAGGGCGATGAGCACGCCGACGTTGCCGATGGTGCCGCCGAAGCCCTCGGTGAAGCTGCCGAAGGCCTCCACCAGGGGTGTGCCGGCGACGAGGGCCAGGACGGCGGAGCCGATCATCAGGGAGAGGAAGGGGTTGAGCTTGGCCCAGACGATCAGCCCGATGATCAGGGCGATGCCGATGGCGGCGGCGATGACCAGTTGGGATTCACCGGCGGTGCCCTCCGCCAGGACCATCGCCGTTGTCGGTGCGGTGCTCATGCCGGCCGTCCTTCGTGGACGAGCACGGAGAGGGCGTCGATGGCGAGGATCTCGTCGGCGAGCCTCTCGGGTGCTTCGGTGGCGTCGACGGTGACGCCGTTCTCGTCGGTGTCGAGGCCTTCGAGGGTGTCGAGCTGGGAGCGCAGCAGGGAGGCGGGCATGAAGTGGCCCTTGCGGTCCTCCATGCGGGCGGCGAGGACGTCCTCCGGGGCGTCCAGCAGCACGAAGAACTCGTCACCGTCGGCGGCGCGCAGCACGTCACGGTAGGACTTCTTCAGTGCCGAGCAGGTCACGATGGTGGAGTGGCCTTTCCCTGCCTGTGCGGTCATCCAGTCGCGCAGCTCCTGCAGCCAGGGCCACCGGTCGTCGTCGTTGAGCGGCTGGCCGGAGCCCATCTTCTTCTTGTTGGCCTCGGGGTGGAATACGTCGGCCTCGGCGTAGGGGACACCGGTTCGCTGTTCCAGCTGCTCGGCGATCGTGGTCTTTCCGCTGCCGCTCACCCCCATGATCACGAGGTGGACGGGGCGGGGCCGGGTTGTGTCGGGCATGGCACTCGTTTCTGGTTGGACGGGTGGTCTTGCGGAGACTGTACTCCTGCGGCCCTCCGTGGGGAAGGTTCCGAGTGTGTCTGTCTCCGATGACGGTCTCTGTGGTTTCGTGTGGTTTTCGCCTGCGGTGCCGGTCGGCGTCGGTCCCGGAGTAGGTTTGATGGGGAATGTAGCCTGGAGAAAATGTCTCCGGTCTGGTGATCAGAGGAGAGTCGGGTATGGGGAGAACGGCAGGAAGGACGGTCCGGGCGGCGCTCGCCGGCCTCGCCGTCGCAGCGGGACTGGTGACGGTGCCGGCGCAGGCGCAGACACTGCCGTGGGGAGGTCACGCACCACGCGTCGAGGCCGGGGACGTCGACCCCTTCTACGACACCGCCGACCTGGTGCCGGGAACGCCCGGGACGGTGCTGCGCACCGCGTCCGCGCCCTACGCCCCGGCGCCCCCCGGACCGGACGGGCGGCAGTTCGCCGTCCCGGACCGGGTCCGGAAGATCATGTACTCCACCACGGACACCGCCGGTCGGCCCGTCGCCGTCAGCGGCTACACCGTGGAACCGACGGTGCCGTGGACCGGACCGGGGGAGCGTCCCACCGTGGTGGTGGGCCGGGGGACCGTCGGCCAGGGCGACCAGTGCGCCCCGTCGCGGAACTGGCCCCTGGACAACCAGCCGGACCCGCTGGACTCCGGTCGGACGGTCGCCCTCGAGGGCGCCTACGACTGGGCGTTCGCCAGCCAGGGCGTGAGGGTGGTCGTCACCGACTACGTCGGCATGGGGACGCCGGGGATGCACACCTACATGAACCGGGCGGAGCAGGCCCACGCGATGATCGACGCCGCCCGTGCCGTCCGCACCCTCGTCGAGGAACGGGGCGGCACCTTCGGGCCGGTCGGCTTCTACGGGCACTCCCAGGGCGGGGGCGCCTCCACCGCGGCCGTCGAGGTGGTGGCGGACTACGCACCGGACCTGGACGTGGCGGGCGCCTACGCCTCGGCGCCGCCGGCCGACCTGGAGGAGGTGCAGCGCACCATCGACGGGTCGAACCTGGTCGGTGCGATCGGCTTCACCATCAACGGCCTCAACGCCCGCTACCCCTCCCTCGCCGCGGAGCTCGACACACACCTCTCCGGGCACGGCCGTGAGGTCCTCGACGACCTGGCCGGCATGTGCACCGACGAGATCGGCGACACCTACGGGTACCAGACCACCGACCGGTGGACGGCGGACGGACGCAGGCTCGACGACCTGCTGGGCGAGATCCCCGAGGGGGTGCGGGCCATGGAGGAGCAGCGCATCGGCACCGGCACTCCCGCCGCGCCGACGATGGTCGTCTCAGGCCGTCACGACAAGACCGTCGACTACACCCAGGCACGCGAACTGGCCGCCACCTGGTGCACGGCCGGTGCGCCCGTGGTGTACCGCGACGACGTCCTCCCCGAGATCAGCGACCAGAACCACTTCCTCCAGGCGGTCTCCGGCAGCGCCTTCGGCATCCCGTTCCTGCTCGACAGGTTCCACGGCCGCCCCGTCGGCGGCACCTGCGCCTTCCCCGCGTGAATCCCCGTACAAAGGACACCATGAACCACCACACACCAGACAGCACCGACAGCACCGATATCGCTGCCCTGTCCCTGGCCGACCGGGCCGGGCTCGGGTCCGGGAAGAACTTCTGGCAGACCAGGGACGTCGGCGACGTCCCCTCCGTCACGATGACCGACGGACCGCACGGACTGCGGAAGCAGACCGGCGGAGTCGACCACCTGGGGCTGGCCGGCAGCGAGCCGGCGACCTGCTTCCCGCCGGCCGCCGGCCTCGGCCAGAGCTGGGACCCCGGGCTCGTGGCCCGGATCGGCGCCGCCCTCGCCGACGAGGCGCAGGCAGCGGACGTCCAGGTCCTCCTCGGGCCGGGCGTGAACATCAAACGGTCCCCGCTGGGCGGCCGGAACTTCGAGTACTACTCCGAGGACCCGCACCTGGCGGGTGTCCTCGGCTCCGCCTGGGTCGCCGGCCTGCAGGGCGGGGGCGTGGGTGCGAGCCTGAAGCACTTCGCACTGAACAACCAGGAGACCGACCGGATGCGGGTCAGCTCCGACGTGGACCCGCGGCCGCTGCACGAGATCTACCTGCGGGCCTTCCGCAGGATCGTGGAGGACACCCGCCCGTGGACGGTGATGTGCTCCTACAACGCCGTCAACGGGGTCCCGGTCCGCCACAGCCGTGAACTGCTCACCGACATCCTGCGCGGGGACTGGGGCTTCGCCGGTGTCGTCGTCAGCGACTGGGGCGCCGTCGGAGGCCGCCTGCGGTCACTCGCCGCGGGTCTCGACCTGCAGATGCCGTCGGACGGCGGGACGGGCGACGCCGAGGTGGTCAGGGCGGTCAGCAACGGGCAGTTCGACGAGCACCCGGTGACCGTCGCCGCACAGCGTGTGGCGGCGCTGGCGCGGAAAGCCGCCGCCGCACGGCGCGAGGTGACCTTCGATGACGCCACGGTCGAGGCACACCACGCCCTGGCGCGGGAGGCGGCGGCACGGTCCGTCGTCCTGCTCAAGAACGACGAGGCCGACGGACGCCACATCCTGCCGATCGCCGCCTCCGGTGTCACCGGCTCCGTCGCGGTGATCGGCCCCTTCGCCGAGACACCGCGCTACCAGGGGGGAGGCAGTTCGCACGTGAACCCCACCCGTGTCGACTCACCGCTGGAGCTGATCAAGGAACGTCTGGCGGCGCCGGTGACCTACGCCGCCGGTTTCACCACCGACGGTTCCGGCCGGCACAGCGGGCTGCTCGCCGAGGCGGTGGAGGACGCCGCGAACGCGGACATCGCCGTGGTGTTCCTGGGTCTGTCACCGGACCAGGAGTCCGAGGGCTTCGACCGTACCGACCTGTCGCTGCCCGCCGAGCAGCTCGGCCTGCTGCGCGCGGTCCGCGCCGTGCAGGACCGTGTGGTCGTGGTGCTGTCCCACGGCGGTGCGCTGGACCTCACCGAGGTCACCGAGCTGGCCCCGGCGATCCTGGACGCCAACCTCCTCGGGCAGGGAGGGGGAGCGGGCATCGCCGATGTGCTGACCGGCGAGGTCAACCCCTCGGGAAAGCTCACCGAGACCCTGCCGACGCGCCTGGCGGACACCCCGGCGTTCCTGGACTTTCCCGGCGAGCACGGGCATGTCCGCTACAGCGAGGGCCTGTACGTCGGCTACCGCTGGTACGACGCACGCAACCTGCGGGTCGCCTACCCGTTCGGGCACGGGCTGTCCTACACCACCTTCGCCTACGACGAGGCCTACGGGCAGCCGGACGACGACGGTGACGGCATCACGGTCACCGTCGGGGTGACCAACACCGGACGTCGCGCCGGGCGGGAGGTCGTGCAGGCCTATGTGTCGGTGCCGGACTCGGACCAGGTCCGGGCACCGAAGTCGCTGGCGGGATTCGGCTCGGTCACCCTGGAGCCCGGGGAGCGCGAGGAGATCGAGATCCACCTCGACCGGCGTGACCTGGAGTACTGGGACGTGAGGCTGGGCCGCTTCGTCCTGGAGTCGGGACGCTACGTTGTGCACCTGGGGTCGTCCAGCCGTGACCTGCGGGCGACGGTCCAGGTCGACCTCGAGGGCGACGAGGTACGTGTGCCGTTGACCCTGGAGTCGACTCTCGGGGAGGCGCTCGCCGTGCCGGCGGTGGCGGAGTCCCTGGGCAGCGCCCTGAGCGGGCTGACCGGTGAGGGGGCGGACTCCGGCGACGGGCTCGGTGTCGACATGGCGAAGATGATGGCGAGCATCCCCCTCGACCGGGTCATCACCTTCAGCGGTGGTGCGGTGACCCGCGAACAGCTCCAGGAGCTGCTGGAGAGGGTGAACGGCTAGGGGCGACGGTCGCCGCGCTGACCGGGCGCGGCGTCGGGTGGGCGTGCCACGGCGGATGCTGCCAGAGCCGTGGGGCCGGGGACTGACGTGTCCACAGGAACTGTGTCACAAAACAAAAGCTTGACAATCATGAGACCCCGGTCACATAATACTCGTCAGTATCGCAGTTCACTTCGAGAGAGGCGAGTCATGGAAGAGTTCACAGGGCAGGTTGCCGTCATCACCGGGGCGGGAGGTGGACTGGGCAGGGCCCACGCCCTCGCCCTCGCGAAACGCGGCGTGAAGGTCGTGGTCAACGACCTCGGCAACGCCGGTGCCGTCGTCGACGAGATCACCGCCGCCGGGGGAGAGGCCGTCGCCGACAACGCCGACATCTCCGACGCCGCCGCCGCGGCCGCGCTGGTCGACACCGCCGTCCGGACATGGGGCCGCATCGACATCCTCATCAACAACGCAGGCATCCTCCGCGACAGGAGCTTCGCGAAGATGGACCTCGACGACTTCCGCGCCGTCGTCGAAGTCCACCTCATGGGCTCCGTGAACTGCACCAAGGCGGCCTGGCCGCACATGGTGGAGCAGGGCTACGGCCGGATCCTCATGACCACCTCCGCCTCCGGCATCTACGGCAACTTCGGTCAGGCCAACTATGGCGCGGCGAAGTCCGCGCTCGTCGGACTGACCAACGTCCTCGCCATCGAGGGCGAACGCAAGGGCATCAAGGTCAACGCCCTGGCGCCGACCGCCGCCACGCAGATGACCGACGGCCTCATCGACGAGGACGCCGCCGCGAAACTCGGCCCAGAGACCGTCGCCCCCGGCGCGGTGTTCCTTGTCTCGAAGGACGCCCCGACCGGGGTGATCCTCGGCGCCGGTGCCGGCGTCTTCGCCGTCTCCCGCATGCTCGAGGCGGAACCGGTGGCCCTGCCCGCCGACGAATGCACCGCCGAGGGGGTCGCCGCCCGGTGGGACGAGATCTCGGACATGGGTGACCCGCACTCCCTGGGGTCGGCCTTCGACCAGACCGCGCTGTACGTCCGCGCGGCCACCGAGGCCGGGAGGTGAGCCCGATGTCCGTCTCCGACGCCCCGAAAGCGCTGGGCGCCATCCACGCCGTCGCCACCCGGAAGGCGATGCTCCGCCTGCTGCCGATCCTGTGCCTGGCGTACTTCATGTCCTACGTGGACCGCACCAACATCGCGATGGCGAAGACCCAGCTGCAGGCGGACGTCGGCATCAGCGTGGCCGCCTTCGGCCTCGGTGCCGGCCTGTTCTTCCTCACCTACGCCTTCCTCGAGGTGCCCAGCAACCTGATCATGTTCCGGGTTGGCCCGCGCCGCTGGATCTTCCGCATCGCGGTGAGCTGGGGAACGGTCACGGCCCTGATGATGTTCGTGTCCAACGACATCACCTTCTACCTGCTGCGCATCCTGCTCGGCGCGGCCGAGGCGGGCCTGTTCCCCGCCATGATGTTCATGATCACCCAGTGGTTCGCGCAGAAGGACCGGGCGACCGCCATCGGCTACACCTACCTCGCCGCCACCCTCGGCATCTTCTTCGGCGGCCCGATGGGTGGGGCGTTGATGGGCATGCACGACACCCTCGGGCTGCACGGCTGGCAGTGGATGTTCCTGGTCGAGGGGATTCTCACCGTCCTCGTCGGATTCGTCGTGCTGGTCATGCTGCCGGACAAGCCGCAGGCCGCGGCCTGGCTGAGCCAGGAGGAGGCCGACGCGCTCACCGACGCCGCCGTCGGAGGTGACCAGCCCCATGAACGCCACTCGCTCAAGGGCAACGTCAAGGTCGCCTTCGGGCGCCCGTTCATCCTCCTGGTCGGTCTGATCTACTTCCTCAACCAGGTCACCAACAACGGCGTCACGTTCAACGTCCCCTCCATCGTGGAGGAGATGAACGTCAGCAGTACCTTCGTGATCGGGCTCCTGAGCGGTGTGACCGGAATCGGCGGCACCATCGGTGTGCTCCTGATCCCCCGGATCGCGAAGCGCTACACCAACGAGTCCGCGATCATCGGCTACCTGGCCGTCGGCTGTGCCGTCGCCGCCGCGCTGTTCCTCATGACGTCCTCCCCGGTGCTGCGCATCATCCTCATCGGTGTGCTGGGCTTCCTGTTCATCGGGACGCTGCCGCTGTTTTGGTCGGTGGCCATGCCGCGGATGACCGGCCTGATGGCCGCCGCGGGCCTGGCCTTCATCAACACCGTGGGCCTGACCGGCGGGTTCGTCGGGCCGTACGTCTTCGGCCTGGTGGAGAGCTCCTCGGGCACCCCCACGACCGGCTTCTGGGTCATCATCGGGGTATCGATCATCGGCGGACTCCTGTCGATCGCCCTGGGCCGGGCGCTGAAGAAGGAGGACCGCGCCATGGCCAGGGAGGCGGCGGAGGCCGCAGCCACCCGCACCACCTTCCGCCGGTCGGACGTCAACGACAGTTTCGTGGAGCAGGCCGCAGATCTCAAGGAGGAGAAGTGACAGCACAGAAACCACAGAAAGCACAGTGCGTGGAACCCGAGCTCGGCTTCCCCTTGTCGGAGATCCCCGTGCACTACGCGGCGCAGATGCCGGACACGGTGGTCGCCGAGGCCGGCGGCGAGACGCTGACCTGGGCCGACCTGGAGCGTCGGAGTGAGAGGGCCGCCCGCGGCCTGACGGAGAGGGGCTCGGAGCGCGGACGGATCGTCTCCCTGCTGATCCCCAACTCCGTCGACCTGGTCGTGGCGGTCTTCGCCTGTTACAGGGCAGGCGCAGCCCCGCAGGTGCTCTCCCCGCGGATGACCGCCCATGAACTCACGGCGATCCTCGAGCTCGGCGACCCGGCGGCCGTCGTCGTCGCCGACGACGGCAGCGGCCCCGACCTGCCCGGCACCGTGACCCTCAGCGAGTTGTCCGACGGCCATGCAGACGAGTCCCCGGAGTCCCCCGAGACTTCGGAGCCGCAGGTCGCGGTGGCGTGGAAGGCGCCGGTCTCCGGCGGCTCCACGGGATGCCCGAAGATCATCCTCTCCGGGCGGGAGGCGGTCACCTCGGAGTTCGACCCGACCTTCTGGGGCATCGGCCCTGGGGAGAGGTCCCTGATCACCGCCCCGCTGTTCCACAACGCCCCGTTGAACACGGCACTGTGCAGTATCTTCCGCGGAGGCTCGGTGTCGCTGCTCAGCAGGTTCGACCCCGAGGCCACTCTGGCGGAGATCGACCGCTTCCGAGCCACCTGGGTCTACCTGGTGCCCACGATGATGCGCCGCATCCTCGCACTGCCCCCGGAGGTCCGGGCGTCCTACTCCCTGGACTCCGTCCGTTCCTTCTGGCACTGCGCCGAACCCTGCCCCGCCTGGCTGAAGGCGGAGTGGATCGACTGGGTCGGTGCGGAGCGGCTCTGGGAGCTGTACGCCGGCACCGAGGCGGAGGCCGGCTGCACCATCCGCGGTGACGAATGGCTCCGTCACCGCGGGTCGGTCGGCCGGGTGACCTGGGGCCAGGTCATCCTGCTCGACGAGGACGGCGACGAGATCACCGAACCCGGGGTGACCGGTGAGGTGTTCATGCGTCCGCCGGAGGGCATGCCGCCGACCTACCGCTACATCGGTGCGGAACCCAGGACCCACGACGGCTGGTCGTCCCTCGGCGACATGGGCCACTTCGACGGGGACGGCTACCTCTACCTCCACGACCGCAGCTCGGACATGGTCACCGTCGGCGGGGTGAACATCTACCCCGCCGAGATCGAGGCGGCGCTGATGGAGCACCCCCGGGTGCTGACCGCCGTGGTCATCGGCCTGCCGGACCCGGACACCGGCAACCGCCTGCACGCCATCCTCAACACCGCAGACGGCGGGGTCACCGACATCGATCTCACCGAGTTCCTCACCGGGCGCCTGTCACGCAATAAACTGCCCAGGAGCTACGAGACCGTCACCGAACCGCTCCGCGACGACGCGGGCAAGGTCCGGCGACCGGCCCTCCGCGCGGCCCGGCTCACCACCCAGGCACCCACCGACACCTCCAGAAAGGCATCATGACCACACCAGAACTCTTCGACATCTCGGGACGCACCGTCCTGGTCACCGGGGGTGCCCGCGGCATCGGCCGGATGATCGCCGAGGGGCTGCTGCGCGCCGGGGCCACCGTCCTGGTGTCCACCCGTAAACCCGAGGCCGCGGAGGAGGCGGAGCGGGAACTCTCCGACCTCGGCACCGTCCGCGCCATCGCCGCCGACATCTCCACCGAGGAGGGCTGCCGGACCCTCGTCGACCGGGTCTCGCAGCTCACCGACCACCTGGACGCCCTGGTCAACAACGCCGGGGCGACGTGGGGCGCGACCTTCGACGACTTCCCGCCCTCGGCCTGGGACAAGGTGCTCGGCGTGAACGTGAAGACACCGTTCGTGCT
Organism: Corynebacterium sp.; assembly: GCF_022712195.1. Classification (GTDB taxonomy): domain Bacteria; phylum Actinomycetota; class Actinomycetes; order Mycobacteriales; family Mycobacteriaceae; genus Corynebacterium. The sequence goes on from NZ_JALAGY010000010.1 coordinate 58,009, forward strand.
GGCCCAGCTTCTGCGTCCGCTGCTCGAGGCCGGTGCCGGGGCGACCCCGGCGGGCCCCTCGCGCATCATCAACATCGGCTCCATCGACGGACTCGCCGTCCCGAACTACGAGAACTACTCCTATTCGGCGTCGAAGGCGGCGGTGCACCACATGACCAGGCACATGGCCGCCACGTTGGCGCCGTCGATCCTGGTCAACGCCGTCGCCCCCGGCCCGTTCCCCACGAAGATGATGAAGTGGGTCATCGAGGAGCGTGGCGAGGAGATGAACCGGGCCAACCCCCTGGGGCGGCTCGGCCGCGCCGAGGACATCACCGGGCTGGTGACGTTCCTGCTGTCCCCGGCGAGTTCCTTCATCACCGGCACGACCATCCCACTCGACGGAGGACTGACGTCCACCATGTCCGTCGCCATGTACGACACCGAGAACTGAGGAGACGACAGAACCATGAGAGAAGCAGTGGTGGTGTCCACCGCCCGAACCCCCATCGGCCGTGCCTACAAGGGCGCCTTCCGTGACACCCAGGGCCAGGAGCTCGCCGGTCACGCCGTGGCCGCCGCCGTGGAACGCGCGGGCCTGGACCCGTCCGAGGTGGAGGAGGTCATCCTCGGCTGCGCCATGCAGGAGGGCTCCACCGGGTACAACGTCGCACGTCAGGCGGCTCTGCGCGCCGGCCTGCCGGTGACGGTGCCGGGCATGACCGTCGACCGGCAGTGCGCTTCCGGCCTGATGGCTGTCGCGACGGCGGCCAAGGAGATCATGGTCGACGGCCTGCAGGTCGCCGTCGGTGGCGGTGTGGAGTCCATCAGCCTGGTGCAGAACGAGCACCGCAACAGCTACCGTGCCGTCGACCCGTGGCTCGCGGAGAACGGGCACGACGTCTACATCCCGATGCTGGAGACCGCCGAGAACGTCGCGGAGCGGTTCTCCGTCTCCCGGCAGGCCCAGGACGACTACGCCCTGGAGTCCCAGCGACGGACCGCCGCCGCGCAGGAGGCCGGCCTGTTCGACGACGAGATCGTTCCCCTCGGCGGCCTCAGCCTCGACGAAGGCAACCGCCCGTCCACCACCGCCGAGGGCCTGGCCGGGCTGAAGGCCGTGCTGCCGGACCGGGACGGACACGCGGCGACCATCTCCGCCGGCAACGCGTCCCAGCTCTCCGACGGTGCCGCCGCGGTGGTCCTCATGGAGAAGGACGAGGCCGCCCGCCGCGGCCTGGAGCCGATGGGCACCTACCGTGGCATCGCCGTGGCCGGGTGTGAGCCGGACGAGATGGGCATCGGTCCGGTCTTCGCCGTGCCGAAGCTGCTGGAGCAGCACGGACTCACCGTCGACGACATCGACCTGTGGGAGCTCAACGAGGCCTTCGCCTCCCAGGCGGTGTACTGCCGAGACCGGTTGGGCATCGACCCGGAGAAGTACAACGTCAACGGCGGGGCCATCGCCATCGGCCACCCCTACGGCATGAGCGGTGCGCGGATGGTCGGCCACGTCCTGCGGGAAGGGCGTCGGCGTGGCGCCCGCTACGTGGTCGTCACGATGTGCATCGGCGGCGGCATGGGCGCGGCCGGTCTGTTCGAACTGTGACTGTATACACTGGGTGACATGACAGTGGAGACTTTCGGCGTGGACACGGACGCCCACGATCAGGCACGTCACCAGATCCTCGACGCCGCCGCCGAGGTCTTCCAGCTCCGTGGTTTCGACCGTGCGACGATCGACGACATCGCCGAGGAGATCGGGGCCACGAAAGGGCGAGTGTACTACTACTACCGCTCGAAGTTCGACATCTACCTCGCCGTGTACGAGGAGGGGATGAGGAACGTCCGGCGGGTGGTGGAACCGTTCTCCACCGGTGACGGCACCGGGGCCGACCGGCTCGCCGCCATGGGTGAGGCGCACCTGGTCAACCTCATGCAGCACCTCGGGTACCACAACGCGATCCACCAGGGCGTTCCCGGACAGCGGTTCGCGGCCCTCAAGGAACGTCAGCGTGAGGTGCTGGGGAAGATCAACGGTCTCCGCGAGGAGTACGAGGTGATGTTCCGGCAGGTCCTCGAGGACGGAGTCGCCGACGGCAGCGTCCGCGACGGGGACCGTCGTCTGATGACGCGGGTCCTGTTGAGCAGCCTGAACAGCACCGCGATGTGGTTCCGGCCGCGGGAGGAACAGGACGGGGCCCAGGTGCGTGCGTTGGCCCGCGCCATCGTGGCCCAGACCCTTGGCGGGATCGTCGCACAGTGAGATCATTCTGAATTCACATTGTTTTTTCTCCCATGATCCCCGGTCCCCACGGTGGGGCCGGGGATCGTCTTTCCTTCCTCCGCAGGTCGCGGCGTTGTAGTCCGGATGTGCCACGCGGGAGCGCGGGAACCTCCCCGCCGCCCCGGCACCCCGCGGCTACGGTGTCGTCAACTGACTGACGACCCGGAGGCGACATGCGGCACCCGAAGAGAACAGTGTGGGCGACACTCCTCGTCCTGGCCCTCGGCGGTGGCGCCACCCCCGCCTGCGCCGGGACGGCCGAGAGCCCGCCGGGGGAGACCGCGCCGGTCACCGCACCGGTCACCGCGCCGGCCGAGATCCCCACCGTGCAGGACGACGCGTCCTTCTTCGCCCTCCCCGACACCGCCGAGCTGCAGGGCCTGGCACCGGGTGCGCCACTGAAGCAGCGCACCGTCCCGGCGACGGTGGAGGAGTTCGACGCCCCGCTGCAGGTCACGCAGATGCAGTACCGCACCACCGACACCCTCGGCGACCCCGCCGCGGCCGTGACCAGCGTGATCCACCCGCCGCCGTCGGTCACACCCACCGGCGACACCGTGATGTACGCCAGCTTCTACGACTCCATGCGGCCCGAGGACGGCCCGTCCCGCGTCCTGGGCGGCAGTGTCACCGAAGGTGGGGCGGTGGTCCTGGCGGAACTCGCATTCATCGCCCCGCTCCTCGCCTCCGGGCACACCGTGGTGATGCCGGACATCCAGGGTGAGCGGGAGATCTTCGCCGCCGGCCCGGAGTACGGGCAGATCATCCTCGACGGCCTGCGTGCCTCCCGCGACACCCCGGCCGCCGAGGTCGCCGCCGACTCGAAGACCGCATTGACCGGTTACTCCGGAGGCTCCATCGGGTCGGGCTGGGCGGGGATCATCGCCGACGACTACG
>NZ_JALAGY010000092.1 GCF_022712195.1 Corynebacterium sp.
AGATCTGCGTGGTCGACACACTCGAGTGGCCGAGGAGCTCCTGGACGACCCGCACGTCCGCCCCACCGGTGAGCAGATGGGTGGCGAAACTGTGCCGCAGACTGTGCGGGGAGATCTCCCCGATCCCGGCACGTCCGGCGGCGGCCGAGACGATCTTGTACCCGGCCTGCCGGGACAGCCTGCCACCCCTGGACGTCAGCAGCAGGGCCGCGGCGTCACTGCCGTGCCGACTGCGCTGCGCCAGGGACGGACGCGCCCGTGTCAGGTAGGCGTCGAGAGCCTCGAGCGCCGGGGAGCCGACGGGCAGTATGCGCTCCTTGCCACCCTTTCCCTGCACCCGCACGAGCCCGCTGTTGCGGTCAATGTCGTCGCGGTCAAGGTCAGTGACTTCACTGATGCGAGCCCCGGTCGAGTACAGCAGCTCCACCAGAGCCCGGTTCCGAAGATCCAGCGGACCGGCGCCGTCACCGACCGGACAGGCCTCGATGAGCCGCAGGACCTGGTCGGTGGTCAGCGCCTTCGGCAGGTCGCGCCGCCCCGGCGACAGCGGGACCTCGGCGACGACGTCCGGGAGCCCGGACTCCGCGGCGGTGAACCGGTGGAGACCCCGCACCGCGCTGAGAATCCTCGCGACGGAGGTCTGCGCCAGTGGGCGCCCCCCGGTGACCGGGCAGCCGCGTCGGAGATCGACGATGAACCGCTCGACATCAGTCGTGGTCACCGTCGTCATGTCCAGGCCCTGCCCTGCCAGCCAGCCGAGGTAGCGTTCCACGTCACGGCGGTAACTGCCCAGCGTGTTCGCGCTGCGTCCCCGCTCGGTCCGGAGGTGCCGCATCCACGCCCTGGCCCGCCGACGGTCGGCCTCAGAAGGCCCGGAGACCCCGGTCACCTTCTCCGGTGCGTCACCGGACATGTTTCATGTCCGTCCCCTCCGGCCGCCCCTCGGCACGACGTTCCGCGAGTCCGGAGCGGTAGACGAATGTCTCTCCGACGTCCCGGCGGGTCCCGGCGTGCAGGTGCAGCAGACCCGCCACCGCCGTGGCGTTCTCGATGCGCCCCTCCCTGACCCAGTCCACCGCTTCCTCGACCGGGAGCCACCGGGTGGTCATGTCGGCCTCCTCACCGGTGGCCTCCTGCCCCACCCCCGGGTCGCCGGCTGTCGCCGGCCGGATGTCCTCGGCGAGGAAGATGCGGCACATCTCCTCGCTGATCCCCGGCGACGGGCAGATGTCGCCGAGCAGGTGCCACTTCCCCGCCACCAGGCCCGCCTCCTCCGCCAGCTCCCGGCGGGCCGCGTCGAGGGGATCCTCCCCGGACACGTCCAGCAGCCCGGCGGGCAGTTCCCAGAGGTAGCGGTCGACCGGACGCCGGTACTGCCGCACCAGCATCACCTCGCGCCGGCCGCCCGACCCCCGCACCGCGACCACCGCCACGGCACTGAAGTGTTCGACGACCTCGCGAACCGCCTCACCGGTCGCCGTGGTGATCCGGTCACGCCGTACGGCCAGGACCGGCGCGTCGACCAGCAGCTCACTGGACAGTGTGCGGTAGTCCACCGGGCAGGCCCCGCTCTCCCCTACTTCGCCTGCCGCTGCACGGCGGCGCGGATCAGCCCGCTGAACAGCGGGTGCGGGCGTGTCGGGCGCGACTTGTACTCCGGGTGCGCCTGCGTGGCCACCAGGTAGGGATGGACGGACGTGGGGTACTCGACGAACTCGACGAGGGTGCCGTCCGGCGAGGTGCCGGAGAAGACCAGGTCCGACTTCTCCTCGATCTCACCGCGGAAGGCGTTGTTGACCTCGTAGCGGTGGCGGTGCCGCTCGGACACCTCGGTCGTGCCGTACGCCCCTGCCACGACACTGTCCCCGGCGAGCACCGCCGGGTAGGCCCCCAGGCGCATGGTGCCGCCGAGATCCGCCTCACCGGAGACCGCCGCCTGCTGCTCAGCCATCGTCGAGATCACCGGCGAGGGGGTGTTCTCGTCGAACTCGGTGGAGGAGGCGTCGGAGATCCCGGCGTGACGTGCAGCCTCGATGACTGTGCACTGAAGGCCCAGGCAGATGCCGAGCATGGGGACCAGGTTCTCACGGCAGTGGGTCACCGCCCCGATCTTGCCCTCGATGCCACGGATGCCGAACCCGCCGGGCACGACGACCGCGTCGACCCCGTCCAACGCCCGGGCAGCCCCTTCCGGGGTGGCGCAGTCGTCGGCGGCGACCCACCGGACATTCGCCTTGACGTGCTCGCCGAAGGCACCGGCACGGATCGCCTCTGCCACGGACAGGTAGGCGTCCGGCAGGTCGACGTACTTGCCGACCAGGCCCACCGTGACCTCACCGGACGGGGTGTGGACACGGTCGAGCAACCCGCCCCAGACGGTCCAGTCCACGTCGCGGAAAGGGAGGTTGAGCTTGCGGATCAGGAAGGAGTCCAGGTGCTCGCGGTAGAGCACCCGCGGGATGTCGTAGATCGAGGCGGCGTCGGCGCAGGAGACCACACCCTCCTCCTCGACGTCGGTCATCATCGCGATCTTGGACTTCAGCCCTTCCGGGACCTCGCGGTCACACCGCAGCACGATGGAGTCCGGGATGATGCCGATACTGCGCAGCTCAGCCACCGAATGCTGGGTGGGCTTGGTCTTCAGCTCCCCCGACGGGGCCAGGTAGGGCACCAGGGAGACGTGGATGAAGAAGATGTTCTCGCGACCGACCTCGTGACGCACCTGCCGTGCCGCCTCGAGGAACGGCTGGGACTCGATGTCGCCGACCGTGCCGCCGATCTCCGAGATGACCACGTCCGGCCGCACCCCGTTGGCGTCCGGCAGCGCCTGGGCCAGGATTCGCGACTTGATCTCGTCGGTGATGTGCGGGATGACCTGGACGGTCTTGCCCAGGAACTCCCCGCGACGCTCCTTGGCGATGACGGTGGAGTACACCTTGCCGGTGGTGACGTTGGCGTTCTGGGTGAGGTTACGGTCCAGGAAACGCTCGTAGTGCCCGAGGTCGAGATCGGTCTCGGCGCCGTCGTCGGTGACGAACACCTCACCGTGCTCGAACGGGTTCATCGTGCCCGGATCGACGTTGAGGTACGGATCCAGCTTCTGCATGGTGACCGTCAGCCCCCGTGCGACGAGCAGTTGTCCCAGGCTGGCGGCGGTCAGCCCCTTGCCCAGCGACGAGACGACGCCGCCGGTGACGAAAATAAACTTGGTGTGCTGCTCGCTGCGGCCCTGAGACACATCGACTCCCGTGGTTGGAACTGTTGAAACCTACGGGGTTCCAGCCTAACAGATGCCGGCCGCTACTCCACTGTCGGAGCCGCGGCGTTCGACGCCGACCCGTAGGCCCCGGCGTCGCCGTCCAGCTGACCGGCGACCGCACGGACCACGGTGATGCGTCCCGCGACGCTGGTCACGTTGTCCACGGTGCTGACGTTCTCCGTGGCGTCGGCGTCCGCACGGACCAGCCCGATCGCCCCGTCGCGTCCGGCAGCACCGTGCTCACCGGCCAGGACGACGCCACCGGTGGTCGCGTCCAGCCCGGCGGCGAGGTCGGCGACGAACCGGGTCGAGTAGTTGCCGTCCCCGTCGCCCTCGGAGGCCCCACCGGTCACCACGACGACCGCGTCGGCCGGTGTGAGGTCGTCCTGGCCCCCGGCGAAGAAACCTGCGTTGCCGAGTGCGCCGAGCACCACGGCACGGTCGGACTCACTGGCCGCACCACGACCACCGGAGAGGGACTGACCGAGCAGTTCACCGACATGGTAGCCGGGGTCGAGGCGGTCCTCGGACAGGGAGGCGCCGCTGGGCAGGCTACCGGCGGCGAGCGACTTGAGTTCGTCACCGGACTCCGGCGACGTGAAGGAAGGGTCGAACCGGAGCGTCCCGGCGTCCTCTCCCCCCGCGTCACCGATCAGCGCGCGGACCCCGTCCACCGCCTCCTCGTCAGCGTCGTCCGTCGCCATGACCAGGACGGAACGGTCCCGCAGGGAGTCTCCGACGGCATCGGCGGCGAGGTCCCCGAGGACGGCGTCCGAGACCTCCCCCTCGGCGGTCGCGAGATCGGCCCGGTCGGTCTCCGCGGTGAGCCGTGACTGCGCCTCGGAGTCCACCGCGGCGGGGCCACCCTCCACATTCGGCGCCAGGACGTAGAAGCCCACCGCGGTGCCCACGGCGATGCCGAGCGCCACGACACCTGTCGTCTTCCCGGCGCCCATCAGAACAGGTCCTGGAAGCGCAGGGCGATGTTGTTCCACGTGTCGACGAGGTTGTCGGCGAAGTCGCCCGGACCGCTGAATCCGGCGATCAGGACGATCACCAGGATCGCCAGGAGCACGCCGACGAGGGCCCACCACCAGCCGCCGCCGCTACGCGAGACCCGGTAGAGCTCGGCGACGGCGGTGGAGTCGACCAGCCGACCACCGACACGGAGCCGCGACAGCATCGCCGACGGCGTGTCCGGCGACTGGGCCGTGTCGAAGATACGGTCCAGGTCCAGGGTCGGCCCGAGGTTCACCACCATCGACGCACCGTGGTAGTCCGCCAGCAGCAGCGCCAGGTCGGTGGAGTCGGAGGTGGCCGCGGGGAAGGTCATCGCACCGACCCCCAGGTCCTGGATCCGTTCCAGACCGGCCGCGTGACCGTCCGGTTCGGCGGGCAGGACGATCGTCGCCCCGGAGTTCAGTGCCTCGTTGCTGATCACCTCGGGGTCGCCGACGATCACGCGCGGACGGTAACCGTGCTTGAGCACCGTGTCCGCGGCCCCGTCGACCGCGATGATCACCGGCTCGTACTCACGGATGAAGTAGCGCAACGACTTGATCTTGTCGTCGACGGCCGGGTCCGGGCTGACCACCAGGACCTTCCGGTCGTCCATGTCCACCCCGACCTCGGGAATCCCGAGGCCGTCGATGAACAGCGGGGCCTCCGTGCGCACGAACTCGGCGGTGTTGCCGGTGAACGCCTCCATGTGGTCGGCCAGGGTCTCCCGCGCCTCGTCGAAGCGGGTGACGGCCGTGTCCTCGTCGAGGACGGTGCCTTTGCCGATCGAGCGGTCACCGTAGAGGACCTTGCCCTCGTGCAGCCGTCCCTTACGCCCGTTCTTCAGCCGTTCGGTCAGCGACGGATCGGCGTTCTCCACCAGGACGATGCCGGCGTCCAGCATCATCTGCGGCCCGAAGTTCGGGACGTTGCCGGTGGAGAACGTGGCCGTGTTCACCACGGCCGCGACCTTGGCGTCGATGAACTTCTGGGCGAGCGCGCGGCCGGTGTCCGGCTGGTCGATGACCACGATGTCGCCCTCGGACAGGCGGCCGGTGCCGTTCGTCCCGGTGCAGTCCCGGGTGTGGCCGTGGATGCCGGGGGTGTCAGTACGGGAGAAGATCATGGAGACCATTGTGGCGGTTGGGCCCGCCGCTTCCGGGTAGGCGCGCCGGTGCGCCCCGGGCAAACTAGCCTGCCGCGCCGAGTTCCGCCTTCGCCTGCCGCGCGGTCTCCAGCAGCTCCTCCGCATGGGCCCGTCCGGTGTCGGACTCCAGCCCGGCGAGCATCCGGGAAAGCTCCTCGACCCGTTCGGCCTCGTCGAGCGTGCGGACACTGGAGCGTACCGAATCACCGGACGCGGCCTTGGCCACGTGCACGTGTGCGTCCGCGAACGCCGCGACCTGCGGCAGGTGTGTCACGACGATCACCTGGTTGTCCACGGCCAGACGTGCCAGCCGTCGTCCGATCTCCACGGCGGCACGTCCGCCGACACCCGAGTCGACCTCGTCGAAGACCATGGTCCGTCCGCTCCCGGCGAGGACGACCTCCAGGGCGAGCATCACCCGGGACAGCTCACCACCGGAGGCGGTGGCCGCGAGCGAGTTCGGGGTGCCTCCCTGGACGAGCAGGAACTCGACCTCATCGATGCCGTCGGCGAGGCAGTCCGCGGGTTCGGCGGCCGCGGCACCACGGCCACCGGCGGTACGCACGTCGACCCGCAGCGACGAGGTCATCTGCAGCCCTGCGATCTCGTCGCTCACGGCCGCTGCGAAACGTCCCGCCGCCTCGGTCCGGGCCGCGGACAGCTCCCGGGCCGCCCCGACCATCGCACCGGCCGCCTCCCCGACCCTCGTGCGGAGTTCGTCGAGGGCGTCGCCGGAGACGTCGATGGATTCCAGACGCTCACGCGCCCGGTCCCGCCAGGCGAGCACACCGTCGATGTCGGAGGCGTACTTGCGCAGTTCACGCAGGTCCTGTTGACGGGCCAGCAGTCCCTCCAGGCTCTCGGGCGACGGTACGTCCGACAGGGCGGCGCCGATCTCCCCGGAGATGTCCGCCAGGTCGGTCACGACGGCGTTGATGCGTGCCGCCAGTTCACCGAAGCGGGGCTCCGCCGACGCCCGGCCGGACAGCGCGGCGGACGCGGCGGACAGTGACTCCACCGCCGCGGTCTCCTCGGGAGCCGCGTCGGGGTCTCCGCCGTCGATGGCCGCCAGGGCGGTGAGCGCCGCCTCCCGGACCTCGTCTGCGTCCTGAAGTCGGCTGATGGTGACCTTGAGGTCCTCGTCCTCCCCCGGCTGCGGGTCAAGGGCGTCGATCTCCTCCAGTGAGCGCCGCAGGGTCTCCGCCTCCAGGGCCAGGTCCCGGCGCCTCTCGGTACGCTCATGGAGGTCCCGCGCCAGTGCCGCCCACTCACGACGCAGGCGGCGGTACCGTCGGCGGTCCTCGTCCAGACCAGCGAACCTGTCCAGGTTCCGGAGCTGCCGGGTGGGGTCGAGCAGCTGGAGCTGGTCGGACTGACCGTGGATCGTCAGCTGCCGGGACGAGAAGTCACCCAGCACGCCGGCGGCCACGGTGCGTCCTGCGAGGTGTGCGCGCGAACGCCCCGAGGCGCTGACGGACCGTGAGGCCACGACCTCACCGTCCTCCAGGTAACCGCCCACCTCGTCGACCAGTGCGGCCGCGGCGGAGTCACCGTCGGTGTGGAAGACACCGTCGACGGTGGCACGGTCGGTGCCCGACCGGACCCGCTGACTGTCCGCCCGTGCACCTGACAGCAGCTTCAGCCCCGTCACCACCATCGTCTTGCCGGCACCGGTCTCACCGGTGACCACCGTGAAACCCTCGGTGAACTCGGCGACGGCCTCCTCGATGACACCCAGGTTCCGGATCTGCAGTTCCCTCAACATCCCCGTCACCTTCGCGGTCCGCGCCACCCGGTCACCGGGAGACGGAACTTCTGCACGAGACGGTCCGTGAACGGCTCCGTGTCCAGCCGTACCCACCGCACGTCCTGGGGACCCCTCCGGATCTCCACGCGAGCGCCCGGAGGCATGTGGATCTGGCGGAAACCGTCCATCACCGCCGTCGCCGGGGAGGTCTGCGGGTTGGTCTCCACCGCCACCGTCGAATCGGGGCTGACCACCAGCGGGCGGGCGAACAGGGTATGGGCGTTGGAGGGGACCACCAGGATCGACTCCAGCTCCGGCCAGAGGATCGGGCCGCCGGCGGAGAAGGCGTACGCCGTCGAGCCGGTCGGGGTCGACACCAGCACACCGTCGCAGCCGAAGGAGCTCACCGGCCGCTGGTCGACCTCCAGGATCGTGTCCAGGACACCCTGGCGGTTCAGGTTCTCCACGGAACACTCGTTCAGCGCCCACCCGGTGCCGAGCACCCGGCCGTCGATGTCACGGGCGGTGATCGAGAGCGTCATCCGGTTCTCGATCCGGTAGTCGCCGGCGATCACCCGGTCCAGCGCCTCCTCCAGAGACTCCTGCTCCCATTCCGCCAGGAAACCGATGTGCCCCATGTTCACCCCCAGCACGGGCACGTCCTGGGCGTGGGCGATGTCGGCGGCACGCAGGAACGTCCCGTCACCGCCCAGCACGAGGACGAGGTCGACCCCCTTCGCCGCCTCCGTGGTGTGGCCGTACCGGGGGAAACGGCCGAGGATCTCGTGGCGCGCCACCGGAGCGGGGTCGCCGGTGGACATCACGCGCACGGTGAGACCGCCGTCCGACAGCCGCTGCGCGGCGGCTGCTGCCATGTTGAGCTTGTCGGACGCGCCGGTGTGTGCGACGAGGAGCACCTCGCGGACCCGGGGGGCTTCTTCAGTCACTGGGGACCCTCCTTCACTGCCTTGTCGACCATGTCGGCCAGATTCTCCTCGTCGGGGGCGCCGGCGCCACCGTCCTTGACCAACCACAGAAAGTATTCCACGTTTCCGCTGGGGCCGGGCAAAGGTGAGGCAACCACCGCCCTGGTGGACAGGCCGTGACGCTGCGCGGCGCGTGCCACGTCCAGCGTCACCTCGGCGCGCAGGGCGGGGTCACGGACCACTCCGCCGTGGCCGAGCCGGTGCCGGCCGACCTCGAACTGGGGTTTCACCATAGGCAGCAGGTCACCGCCCTCGACGATGCACTCGGCGAGCGCCGGGAGGACGAGGTCGACCGAGATGAACGACAGGTCGCCGACCATCGCGTCGGCCGGACCTCCGAGCTGCCCCGGCGTCAGGGTCCTCACGTTCGTCCGGTCCAGCACCGTCACCCGTTCGTCATTCTGCAACCGCCAGATCAGCTGCCCGTAACCGACGTCGACGGCGAGGACCTCCGCGGCGCCACGGTCGAGACAGACGTCGGTGAATCCCCCTGTGGAGGCACCGGCGTCCAGGACACGGCGTCCCTTCAGGGTCAGCCCCTCCGGTTCGAAGGCGGCGAGGGCCCCCAGCAGCTTGTGGGCGCCACGGGACGCCCACCGGTCGCCCTCGCTGACCGCCACACGGATCGAGACGTCGCCGTGGACTCCCGTCGCCGGTTTCGTGGCCACCATCCCGTTCACACTGACCCGTCCGGCGAGGATCATCTCCCGGGCGTGGTCACGCGAGCGGGCCTCCTTGCGACGCACGAGTTCAGCGTCGAGTCGCTGGAGCCTCCGGTTCCTGTTCGCCTTCGGCACGGTCAACGGCCCTCCATCGCGTCATTGATCAGTCGGTGCGCCTGTTCCAGGAGGTCGGCTTCCTCGCTGCCCTCCGCGTCCGAGGCCAGCAGTTCGTCCACCCGGGCGACCAGGGTGTCCGCGTCGAACGTCCCCTCGCCCGGGGCCGCCGCCTGTGCGGCGAGGTCCCCGGGGTTCACCGCCACGCCTCCATCGCCACGGCCGCGGCCCCGTCTGCCGGGACCACCTCGGGGCTCCGGCCGAGGTCGGTTTCGCCCCAGACGGCCGGGGCCGCGACGGCGACCGCCTCGGCCGCCATGACCTCCGGATCGCCGGTGTTGCCGGACGACACCACGACCCGGTCGCCGCGGACCTCGGCGGACCAGCCGGTCAGGTGGTCCCGGAGGTTCGCGGCGATGTACGTCGGACGGACTTCGGTGGTCAGCAGTTCAGTGTGGGTGGACACCCCGGTCATGACGCAGAGGGTGTCGATCCCGGCGGCGACCCCGCCGGCGATGTCGGTGTCGAGCCGGTCACCGACCGCGAGAGGACGCCGGGCCCCGGACTCCGCGACGGCGCGGCGGAACATCTCGGGCAGAGGCTTTCCCGCGCTCCGCGGGGTGACACCTGTGGCACTCACGACTGCCGCGACGAGGGAGCCGTTGCCCACGAGGAAGCCGCGTTCCGACGGCAGGGTGGTGTCCAGGTTCGACGCCACGTACTCGGCGCCGGCCCGGATGCCCAGCGCCGCCTCTGACAACTGCGCCCACCCGTTCTGAGGGCTGTGACCGTGCAGCACCACATGAGGGGCATCGTCGGCGCTGTCCACCACCTCGAAACCCGCGTCCACGGCGAGGTCCCGGAACGACGGGGCCCCGACGACGTAGGCCCGACGTCCCGCGACCGGCGTACCTTTCTCGTCCAGGACGTCGTTCGCCAGGGTGCAGGCGGCCTGGGCCGACGTGAGGACCTGGTCGTCACTGACATGGAAGTCGAGGGAGCGCAGGTGGTCGGCGACCTCCCGCGGAGAGCGGGACGCGTTGTTCGTGATGTAGACGATGTCACGGCCCGCCAGTGCCTCGTGCGCCCCCTCGACAGCCACCCCTCCCCTGAAGACGGTGCCGTCGAGGTCGGCGAGCAGCACATCGTAGTCGTCGAGTACCTGCAGCCCCACCATCGGTCAGGCGCCCTTGAGTTCGCGCAGTCGATCCTCCGCGTCGAGCACGTTCTCGGTGTCCATCTCGACGGCGCGTTCGAACCACTCGCGCGCACCGACGGTGTCACCTGTGGCGAGGAGCGCGTCTGCGTAGGCGTAGGTGACCCGCAGCGCCGTTGCCGCGGGGAGGTCGGTCGACTCCGACTCGGGCTGCAGCGCCGCGAGGGCGGCGTCAGTGTCGCCGAGATCATGCTGTGCACCGGCGACGACGATGGCGAGCTCTGCGCGGCCCTCGGGGTCCAGTTCCTCGGACTCGGGTGAGCGCCCGAGCTCCACAGCCTTGTCCGGGTGTCCGAGTCCCCGCTCGCAGTCAGCCATGACGGCGAGCATTCCGGGGCCTCCGGCCATACGGCGGGCGGCGCGGAGCTCGGTCAGCGCCTCCTTCCACTGGCCGGCGTGGTAGGCGGCGATGCCGAGGGTCTCTCGGGTGATCGGTACGCGACCGCCCCGGTCCTTCGCTGCGCGGGCGTGGGCGAGCGCCTTCTCCGGGTCCTTGTCCATCAGCGCGGCGGCCATGACGAGGTGGCCGGCGACCTTGTCGGCGTTGTCCTTGGACAGGCTGCGGAGTTCCTGGCGGATACCGGGGTCGAGTTCCTTGGGGCTCACGTCCGAGGGGATCTCGGGTTCCTGGTTGCGCTGGCTGATCCGTTCCTCGCGGTAGCCGGAACGGTGGGGCCCGTTGTGCCGGTCGCGTCGGCGGTCGTCGCCCTGTCCCTGGCCACCGCGGTTGGGGCGGCCACCGTTGCGGTGGTCCCGGTTGCCCTGGCCACCGCGGTTGTCGCGGCGTTCGTCCCTTCCACCCCGGCGGTCGTCACGGCGCCCGCGGTCGTTGTCGTCGCGGCGCCCGCGGTATCCACCTCGCTCGCCGCCCCGGTTTCTGTCGCGGCGACCGTCGCGGTCGCCGGCGTTGCGCCGACTTCCGCCGTGACCGCCGGGGCCTCGTCGTCCGGCGTTCGAGGACTGGTTTCCGCCGCGATGCTGACCGCGGGAACCGCTGCCGCCGGAGGACTCGCTCATGTAACTACCTCTTCCTGGGGTTGTCTTTCCTGACCGATTCTAGGTCAGGTGCGCACGCAGGCCAACCGTGAGGGAACCTCAGGTGCCTGACGTGACGGTAAATCAGCATAAAAAAAGTGTGTGGTCGGAGCAATCGACTAGCGATCGCTCCAACCACACACCTTCACTTCAAGTTTTGATGCCGGCGGCGTCCTACTCTCCCACACCCTCCCGGGTGCAGTACCATCGGCGCAGGCAGGCTTAGCTTCCGGGTTCGGAAAGGGACCGGGCGTGACCCCGCCGCTAAAACCACCGACAAACACACAAGAACAAAACACAC
>NZ_JALAGY010000093.1 GCF_022712195.1 Corynebacterium sp.
CGCACCGGCTGCTGGTGCTGCCGTGTGCGCTGGTCGTGCTTGTGCTGGTGTTGATGGTGACGGCGTGTGCGGCAGGTGACGGCGACGCAGGTGCCGGGAGCAGCGTAGACGGGGGGAGCGGCGTAGACGGGGACAGTGGAGAGAGGGCTGTCCTGCCGAAAAAGAGTGCGGAAGAGAGCGGGGCGGCGGGCACTGTGGAGGGTGGTCCCGCGGAACCGGTGGTGACGGAGGACGGTCGGATGCTCCAGCCGGAAGGGCATACCGGCCTGTGGTTCGAGTCGGAACCTTCGGATCCTCTGGAGAAGCTGGTGTACCGGTCGCAACGCTTCGTGGGGCAGCCGGTGACGCTGGAGCCACTCGGGGACAGGGCACTGCTCCCGCAGTGGGAGGACATGCCCGACCCCTGCCACCCCGAAGTACTCCGGAGGATGGAGGAGCTTGGGGTGGAGGTGATTGACTCGGGTGCTATTGGGACTGGAATAGCCATTTGCGGATTTACGGCCGAAATGGGTCCGGTCTGGGCGATACTTGGTTTCGAATTCGCTGTAGTAGAAAACCTAGATGTCTATTCCGATCGGGCAAATGTCGACGAAATTGGTTCATTTGGATTTAGGCATATTGTTCCGAATGAAGAGAGTCTTGGTTTTGGATGTGTGGCTGTCGCTGAGGGGCTACATCCTCGCGGATCTTTAGTGGCTACTAGTATTTATGGTGGTAAGGAAAGTGATTGTCTGGTTTCGGAATATTCTCTTCAGTTGGGAATAAACAGTTTAGGGGGGTCGCATGAGCATTAAATTTGAAGTGGAACAGTTGCCTAGTGTCGTGGAACGGGCGGCTGAAGCTAACGTAGTACTCCGCGTCGGGAGGCATTTGAGGGCAAGCGCAGCAGCATTCACCACCTCGCCGTCCCTAGGGGCAGTTGCCACGCAATACGCCGCGTACCTCGGTGGCCATCCGGGGTCCCTGGTGGTGGCGACTCAGGCTGCCACAACAAACGTGCAGTGGCTGCACGATTCGCTCGTACCCCTGATCAGTGCACTGACAGAGCAGGAGTACCTCTCCGTGGACGCCTTCACCGGCATGCTGAGCTTTACCGAATCCCCGGAGGAGGAAGTCCGATTCGGGATGCCGCCACGGCCCGACGTGCCCGTCCTCGACCTGGCCTATGTGCCACCAGTTGCCGCGATAGAGGCCGCCACTCCACTGAACGCGCTGACGGCGATGTTCGCCGGCGACGACAGTGGCATCATCGCAGCGTCGGAATCCTGGGCCGCGGCAAGTCGACGGATGCTGCAGGCCTCAGAGTCACTACAGAGCGCGGCAGCGGTGCTCTCCGGCACCACCGAAGGAACCGCCTTCTTCATGGCGGAACGGGCCATCACCACAATATCCACGCAGTGCGCGACAGTTGCCGCGAACTCCACCGCCATGGCGAGCTCCATGCTCCAGCTCCCGCCCATCAGAGCGACGGCGCACGCCCAACTCATCGCCATGGAAGCGGAGATCGCGGCCGAAGCAGCGGCCTCAGGTGCAGCCACCGGAGGCGCCGGAGCGGCCGCGGTCGCAGCGAAATCCCAGGCCCAAGTTGCCGCGTTCGTCTCCGGCTACCTGCAGCCCGCGCTCGACACAGCCAAGCCCATGGTCACCAATCTCGCCGTCCCCGTGACAGCCCACACCGGTGGCGGTGCCCTCCACTCAGGTGGGGCGTCGACCATGGCAGCGCAGGAAGTCATCAGCCAAGTCGCTGGAGGGGCATCCGCACCCGGTGCGACTCAGGCGGCGGCACAGCCGACCGCCGCCACACCGCAGACCGGGCACGTCGGCACGACACCTGCAGGAGGGGCCCAGGCAGCTCCGGTAGGTCAGACGGCGACGGGCCCAGCAGGAGGTACACCAGCTTTACCCGGTGGTGCCCACGCCAAGGCACCAGCCTCCGCTGGTGTGGGGCGGCCGACGACCGCCGCCGGTACACCGGGTCCCGTGCCCGCCAATGCCCGCCCCGGACAAGCGACCATCCCACCGCAAGGAGGCCCCCGGAACGCCCCCGGGCGAGTGACCCAACCGCTGCTCCCACGCGGGGTGGGCGCCACAGGTCCCGGCTCACCCACGGCCCGACCGCTCGCAGGAACCGGCTCACACGCCGGCTCATACACAGGTGTGGGGCCAGGTGCCTCACAGAACGGGGCGGGATCCCGCGGTGCAGCCCCCGGAACCGGCAACGGGATGGCGCCGACCGGTCACGGCAACACCAACCAGGGTCAGCGTACCGGCGCGCCCGGCGCTCCCGGCGGGCCCGGCGGTGCAGGTGCCGCACCCGTGGGTGGTGCCGGTAAAGCAGGTGCAGGTGCCGGTGCGGGTAACAGGATGCAGGCGTCGGCTGGCTCACTGTTCGGCGGGCGGCAGGGCAAGAAGGGCAGACAGGGCAGGCGCGGAGCGGGCATCGGCGGCGCCCTGCTGGACACCTACTTCCGCCGTCAGTTCCTCGGCGAGAAGGCCACCACCGTGAAGAAGGTCATCCGGTAGCCCGTGGGGCCCACGGCGAAAGCCCAGGGGCATGTTGGTTTGTCCCGAACAAAACCAACATGCCCCCGGGCTACGGGCGCCGGCGTGGAGCTACTGGGGGTCGACCGCCTCCTCGCCGTCGACGATCTCCAGCTGGTCGCGCAGCTGCTCCAGCAGCCAGGCGTTCGACAGGGAGGACGGGATGTTCAGCGCGGCCATCACGGCCTTGTTGTCCTCCACCACGGCGCCGGACTCGATCTGCGGCAGCTCCTTGTAGCCGGGGATGGCGCGAATCTTGTCCATGCCCTCGGTGGCGTACATGCCCATGAAGTTCGCCGCCAGGTCGGAGACCCGCTCGTAGGAGACCTGCGCGCGGCCGGCCTCGACCTTCAGTGAGCCGTCGGTGAACGACGCCGGCAGCGTCATGCCCAGACGCGAGTAGAACTTGTTGGCGATGTTGTCCGGTGCGGCGATCACGCCGAACTGTCCGCCGCGGTCCTGCACGGTCAGTGCGGTCTTGCCCTCCAGGCCCGGCAGTTCCTCGCGCACCTTGGCGAAGGCCTCTTCATCGGCGTCGATGACCTCCTGTGCCTTGTCCTCCATACCGTAGATCTCGGCCAGGGCCTTCAGCTGCGGCTCCCAGTTGGCGTCCTCGTCCATGCCGGGCAGCACGTCGGTGACCTTCGACAGCTCGTCGTAGGCGTCCTCCTTGATCCGGTAGGTGTCGCCGACCACGAGGTCAGGATCGTGGGAGACGACCTCCTCGAGGGGGAAGTCCTCGGACATCGGGATGCGCTCGACGCCGTCCAACTGGGGGTTCTTCCAGTCGGCGTCGGCGTCGTCGCCTCGTTCGACGATGACGTCCGGGGTGATGCCCAGTGCCAGGAGGTTGTCGACGGCGGTGCCGATGGCCACGACGGTCTCCGGGTTGGTGTGGTAGGTGGCCTCACCGTACATGTTCTTGATGGTGACTTCGGACTGCTCGGCACCGGCGCTGCCGGAGGTGCCGTTGCCGGAGTCGGACTCGGATCCGGAGTCCTCGGAGGTGCACCCGGTGAGGACCAGACCGCCGACCAGGGCGGTGGCGGCGAGCGTCCGGCGGAGGGAGCGTGAGGGGAGTCGGCGGGCGGTGTGCAGCATGGCGGGGTGTTCCTGTCCTGCCCGGTGGGCGACCGGGCTGTTGTCTCGGTGAAACGTCGCTAACGGTAGGCTACGTTTACTTGTCGTAGGCCGTACCGAACGTACTACAGACAGAACTTCCCGGACAAGAACCTACCCAGGTATGCCTTACCCCCGGGTCTGTGCGAGCAGCCTGTCGAGCGTCGCCTCCGCGCCCACACTGTGCAACGACTCCAGCGCCGCGGTGTACTCGGCGGTGAAGTCCGCGGAGTCCACCAGGTCACCGAACACCTCACGGTCGCGCAGGAACGCCAGGGGGTCCTCGCTGTTCCGGGCCGCGTTGGCGGTGATGCGGTCAGCCATGCGGTCGACGACGGTGATGGGCAGCCCGGCCTCGTCGACCCCTTCGGCGTAGCGGGCCCAGGAGGCCACCACGGCGGCGGACAGCTGCACCGGGCGGCCCGCGGCGAGGTTCTCCCGGACCACCGGGAGCAGCCACTTGGGGATCCGGTCGGAACTCTCGGCGCAGAGCCGGGCCACGGTGTCCTTGACCGCGGCGTTGCCGAAGCGGCGGATGAGGGTGCGGCGGTAGTCGTCCAGGTCCACCCCCGGCAGCGGGCGCAGGGTGGGGGTGGCCTCCTCGGTCATGTAGGCCAGCAGGAAGTCGCCGAAGCGCTCGTCGGCCATCACGTCGTGCACCATGCGGTGTCCTGCGAGGTACCCGAAGTAGCACAGTCCCTGGTGGGAGGCGTTGAGCAGCCGCAGCTTCATCAGCTCGTAGGGCACGACGTCGTCGACGAGCTGCACCCCTGCGTCCTCGTAGGGCGGGCGGCCGGAGGCGAAGTCGTCCTCGAGCACCCACTGGGTGAAGTCCTCGGCGACCACGGGCCAGGCGTCGCGGTAGCCGTGGGCGGCGACGTCTGCCCGGTCGTCGTCGGTGGTCTCCGGGGTGATGCGGTCGACCATGGAGTTGGGGAAGGTGACGTTGTCGGTGACCCACGCGCCCAGCCCGGCGTCCACGGAGTTGGCGAAGGCGAGGAAGGTGGCGCGGGCGACGTCCCCGTTGCCCTGGATGTTGTCGCAGCTCATGATCGTGAACGGAGCGGTGCCTGCGCGCCGTCGCTCGGCGAGGGCCGCGGTGACCAGTCCGAAGAAGGTGCGCAGGGAGTGGTGCTCGCCGGCCTGCAGTGCGGCGCGGTCGTGGGCGACGTGTTCGGCGTCGTCGACGAAGTCGCCGCTGACGTGGTCGATGTTGTAGCCGCCTTCGGTGACGGTGAGGCTGACGATGCGGATCTGCGGGTCGCTGAGCAGTGCCACCGCAGCCGCCGGGTCGTCGGGGGCGAAGACGTAGTCGATGATGCTGCCGATGACCCGGGCGTCCTCGGTGCCGTCCGGTGCCTTGGTGGTGAGGGTGTAGAGGTGGTCCTGTCCGGCGAGGGCGTCGCGCATGCGCACGTCCGAGGGCATCACACCCAGTCCGACGATGCCCCAGTCCATCGCCTCGCCCCGGTTCATCAGCCGGTCGAGGTGCATGGCCTGGTGGGCGCGGTGGAACCCGCCGACGCCGATGTGCACGATGCCGGGGGTCACCCGGGAACGGTCGTAGGACGGGACGGCGGTGCGGCCGTCGGTGAGGTCGGCGAGGGACGGCAGCAGTGCGGTCGAGAGGGTGCGGATGTCTGACATGGCTGTGTTCTCCTGGGTGGTCACGGTTACTTCTGGTCGGCGGGGACGGTGTCTGCCCGGTGCCCGGGCAGCGGTTCAGGGGAGTTGGCGGGGACGCCGTCGAACCCGGGCTGGTTGCCGCGCAGGGTCAGTGAGAGGTAGGCGGCGACGAGGTACAGGCCGATCATGATCAGGGTCAGGCCGGTGGCGCCGACGAGCGGCAGGAAGACCGCGACCAGCAGCGGGCCCACGGCCACGGCGGCGCCGACGCCCAGGTTGTAGGTCGACATCGCCGCACCGGGGTGCTCCGGGTCGACGGCCACCGCGATGGCGGACAGCGGGACGTAGCCTGCCAGGGACACCCCGAACAGGGCGCCGAAGAAGAGGGT
Source organism: Corynebacterium sp. (assembly GCF_022712195.1). GTDB lineage: Bacteria > Actinomycetota > Actinomycetes > Mycobacteriales > Mycobacteriaceae > Corynebacterium. Next base: position 5,676 of record NZ_JALAGY010000093.1, read on the forward strand.
GACGCCGTAGACCAGGGGGTCCGACAGTCCCAGGGACCGTCCGATGAGCGGGGTGAAGTACACCGCGGCAAGGGTGACCGCACAGGCGACCGCGCCGGCCCAGAACATCGTGGTGGCCCAGCCGAAGCGGTCGCCGATGCGGCCGTAGAGGGGGTTGAAGGGCAGGTTCACCGCGTAGATCACGGTGGTGAGGATGAGGAACCAGCCGAGCTTCCAGCCGAGTTCGTCGGTGAAGTAGGACGGGAAGTAGACCGCCATGGCGTAGGTGGGAACGGAGTTGATGGTGCGGATGTAGGTCACCCGTCGTGCCCGGCGGTCGGTGGCCAGCAGCTTGAACCCGCGGGAGAGTGTGGCGCTGACCTCTTCGGGGTTGTCGACCAGCGGACGGCGTCCCACCGGTTCCCGCACACCGACCAGGGCGACTGCGGCGCCGATGACGACGAGGGACAGTGACAGCCAGAGTGTCTGGTAGAAGTCCAGGTCCAGCACGGACAGGGACACCGTGGCGGTCAGGGCGCCGAGGGTGGGCAGGCCGGCGGAGAAGCCGACGTAGAACCAGCCGACACCGGTGGCACGGTCCTTGGCAGGGGCGACCGCGGTGATCCAGACGAGGAAGCCGTAGGCGAAGAGGGGGTATCCGAAGCCGCGCAGACCGTAGGTGATGAAGATCAGCCAGGGGTTCGAGGTGGTCAGCGCCAGGCACAGGAAGGCGAGCTCGAGGGTGACCCACACCCCGACGCCGAGCATCATCACCCGGCGCGGACCCCACAGGTCCGACAGGGCGGCGGCGAAGAAGGCGGCGACGGCCACGGCGATGCCGTAGACGGTGACGAGTGTGCCGACCCGTGAGGTGGAGAACCCGTGTTCGTCGCGGAGGAAGGGTTCGAGGATGTTGGTCTCGACACCGTCGCCGATCATGAAGACGGTGAGTCCGATGAAGCCCCAGAGCAGGGCCCTCGGGACGCCGAGGCGGTCGAGCAGCCGGTCGGGCCGGGTGCCGGGGGAGTGGGTGGTCATCTGAGCTCCTGGTGTGGGGGAGGCAGGGAGGTGGGTCACAAGGGTGTGGCCACTGCGGTCAACCTACCGCTGTCATGTTAGAAAGTCACCACTTGCAACAGAAGAATGTTGAAAACGGGGGTTTGTTCACACTCCCCCCGTGCTACTGTGGCCCCTATGTCACAGCCAACACCTGCGACGGGAGCGGAGAAGCGCCCCGACAAACGCCGCGAGAACATCGTGGCCTATGTCACCCGTCACGGCACGGCCCGGGTCGAGGAACTCGCCCGCCACTTCGACGTCAGCCAGATGACCGTGCACCGTGACCTCGACAGCCTCGCCGCCGACCACCTGCTCGAACGCATCCGCGGCGGAGCCCGGTCGGTCACCCCGTCCATGAGCGAACTCGCGGTCGGCCAACGCCGCCAACTGCACCGCGACGTCAAGACGGCCCTGTGCGCCCGCGCCGCCGAACTCGTCGAGGACGGCGCCGTCGTCGCCGTCGACGACTCCACCACCCTGGAACCACTGGTCACCGTCCTGCCGCAACGCAACCCCTCGGCCCTGGTCACCCACTCACTGGCGGCGATGAGCCTGCACCGCCAGCGCACCGGCGCCGCGAACATCCGCCTCATCGGCTGCGGGGGCCAGTACATCCCGGAGACGGACTCCTTCCTCGGCGCGATGACCTGCGACCAGCTGCGACGGCTGTCGGCGGACGTCACCTTCGTCTCGACGACCTCCCTGCGCCGGACCCCCGGGGGCGTTGCCCTGTTCCACCCGGACACCGAAGCCGCGGAGACCAAACGCGCCCTGCTCGACATCGCCCCGGTGAAAGTCCTGGTCGTCGACTCCACCAAGTTCGGCGCCCCCGGGGTGTTCAAGGTCGCCGACGTCGAGGAGTTCGACCACGTCATCGTCGACGACGGGCTCAGCGACACCGACCGCACCGCACTCGAGGACACCGGAGTGACACTCCACCTGACCGGAACAACCGAAGGAGACAACTGAGATGGCGCTGGTGCTGGGGATCGACAGTTCCACACAGTCCTGCAAGGCCCTGCTCGTCGACGCAGACACCGGTGAGGTCGTCGACCAGGGACGCGCGAACCACCCCGACGGCACCGAGGTGGACCCGCGCGCCTGGGTGGACACCATGACCGAGGCGACCGACGGACTGCTGGACCGTGCCGACGCGGTCTCCGTCGCCGGCCAGCAGCACGGCATGGTCGCCCTCGACGCCGAAGGCGAGGTCGTCCGTGACGCCCTGCTGTGGAACGACACCCGCTCCGCCCGCGCCGCCGAGGACCTCATCGCCGAGCTCGGCGGCGAACGCGCCTGCGTCGAGGCCACCGGCAGCCGCTACGTCGCCTCCATCACCGCCACGAAACTGCGCTGGATGCGCGACCACGAACCGGCCAACGCCGCCCGCACCGCCAGCGTCCTGCTCCCGCACGACTACCTCACCTGGCACCTCTCCGGACACGGCGAGAAGGTCACCGACCACGGCGAGGCCTCCGGCACCGGCTACTACAGCACCAGGGAACGCAGCTGGCGCCCCGACCTGGCGGAACGCGCACTCGGCCACCCGGTCGACCTGCCCCGCCTGGCAGGGCCGAACGAGAAGGTAGGCACGGTGGCGGCCCAGGTGAACCCCGCGGCCGCGGCACGGGGGACGGTCATCGCGCCGGGAACCGGCGACAACCAAGGCGCCGCCCTGGGACTCGCGTTGCAGCCCGGCGACGTGTGCGTCTCCATCGGCACGTCCGGGGTGGCCTCGGCGGTGGTGTCCGACAGCGTGCACGACTCGGCGGGCATGGTCACCGGCTTCGCCGACGCCACCGGACGCTACCTGCCGCTGGTGGCCACGCTGAACGCCGCCCGGGTGCTCGACATGGGACGCCGCCTGCTGGGCGTGGACTGGGAGGAGTTCGAACGGCTCGCCCTGGCGTCCACACCGGGGGCCGGTGGGCTGGTGCTGCAGCCCTACCTGGACGGGGAACGCACACCGAACCGTCCCGACGCGACCGGCATCCTGCAGGGCATCACCACCGCGACCACCCGAGAGGACTTCGCCCGGGCCACGGTGGAGGGGCTGCTGTGCTCCATGAAGGACGCGGTGGAGGCGCTTGTCGGCGCCACCGGGGTCGCCGCCACCCGGGTCCTGCTCATCGGCGGAGGTGCACGCTCGGCAGCGGTCCGGGCGGTCGCACCGTCCATCTTCGGCGTCGACGTCCTGGTGCCGGACCCGGCGGAGTACGTCGCCCTGGGGGCGGCCCGCCAGGCGGCGTGGGCGCTGTCCGGGGCGGAGCGGCCGCCGGAGTGGACTGTGGCGGGCACCTCCCCGGCGTCCGCACCCTTCAACGGCAGGACGGTGCGCTCCTACGCCCATCTGCGCACCGCGACGAAGGACTGGAACTGGGGACTGGAGTAGGCGGTACTCCGACGCGGCGGTCACGGTGGGGCGTTTTCATCCTGAGTTGAAATGTCCCCCACAATAGACTGCTTTGTCTAGTCTCTTCCGCATGACATCTCAGGAGCAGTCCGGCGCAGCCGGCACCGAACGCAACAGCGACGGCATCACCCGCATCAGCAGGTTCACCCTCTCGGAGGACTGGGCGGCGGTCATCGTCGGTCTGACGATCCTCGTCCTCGCGCTCGCCGGCGTGATCACCGAAGAGTGGCTGGTCCTGTGACCACGACACACGGCGCGGCCGACACCAGGGACAGCAGTCTCGGCCAGGGCAGCCTGCAGGACGGTTCGGACGTGGACCTGCGGTGGGGCGTCGCAGGTCTCGCCGTGGTCGTCGCCGGCGGTGCCCTGACCCGCTTCCTCACCGAGAGCGTTCCCGTCTGGTCGAGGGGCACACCTCTGGAGAAGCTCGGCGGCGCGGTGGAGTTCCCCGTCTACGCCATTGTCATCGGCCTGGTCCTCAATGCCGTGCTGTCCGCCCTCCGCATTCGTGGCCGACTCGCCGCAGGGTTCCGTACCGAGTTCTTCATCAAGACCGGGCTGGTCCTGCTCGGCGGGACGGTTGTGCTGTCGGTGATCGTGCGCGCGGCCGGGCCCGCGATCGTCCAGGCGGCCCTCCTGATCACCGGGGTGTTCTTCTTCACCTGGTGGGTCGCAGGCAAACTCGGCGTCGACGACCATCCGCGCGCACTGTTGTCCTCTGCGGTGTCGATCTGCGGGGTCAGTGCGGCGATCGCGGCAGCCGGTGCCGTGAAGGCGAAGAAGGAGCATCTGGCGTACACCGCCACGCTGGTGATCGTCTTCGCTCTACCGTCCATCTTCCTGCTGCCGTGGCTGGCGAACCTGCTGGGACTGTCGGACGCCGTCGCCGGGGCGTGGATCGGAGGCAACATCGACACCACCGCGGCGGTCAGCGCGGCCGGTGCCCTCGCGGGGGAGGACGCCCTGCAGATCGCCTCGATCGTCAAGCTGACCCAGAATGCACTCATCGGGTTCGTCGCCGTCGCACTCACCGCCTGGTTCGCGGTGAAGGTGGAACGTGACGCCGACGCTCCGCGGCTGCGGGCGGTGGACTTCTGGCGGCGCTTCCCGAAGTTCGTGCTGGGGTTCATCGCCGCCTCGGTGACCGTGACCGTGGCGGCGGAGTTCCTCGGCGCGGATGCTCTGGACAGCCTGGACACCACCGTGAAGGGGTTCCGCGACTACTTCCTGATTCTTGCGTTCGTGTCCATCGGGTTGGAGTTCGAGGCACGTTCCCTGCGGGAGGCAGGTGGCAGGCCGGTGGCGGTCTTCGGACTGGCGACAGTGTTCAACCTGGTGCTGGGGCTCGTGCTTGCCTCGGTGCTGTTCGGGAGCTTCGAGGTGTGACCGTCGGGTGGCCGTGACGCCGGTGGGCAGAGGTTCCTATTCCAGAGGTCGACCGACCGCGGCGCACAACGCAGGGTCAGTGATGTACCCCCCGTTCGCAGCCGTCCCGGGTCTGAAGCTCACCGGAACTGGGATTCGGATTGCCGTGTTCGTCATGGCCGTAGCCGCAGACGGCGGCAGGGCAGGTGCCGCCGTCGGTAATTGGCACCGTGGACGGGTCGGGGTCGGGAGCCGCGACCGTGCCAAGGGTCTCCGGCGTGCAGTCGGCGGGGTCCCAGACGAATGCGTCGGTGCGCGGGCACCGGTACCCCTCTCCGACAGGACCCCACATCGATCCGGGTTGCTCCGCGGGCGCGTCGGTCCCGGCGTCCAGCTCCACTTCCTCGGCGTCGGGTTCCGGGACATCGTCGACGCGGTCGTCGGGAATCTCGAACCTGTGCCCGCGGATGGTCATGAAATCGGTCCCCTCGGGGACCGCGAACGCACCGTAGACGAAGGCCCGGGTGCCTGGGGCCACCTCGTCGCCCCACCCGAGGTAACCGTCGTCGCGGGAAACGGGTGCACAACGACCGTCACCGTCCCGCATGTCACGGGGCCAGTCGGCCGAGGTGCCGTCCCCTACGACGATCTCGGTGGGATCGAGCCGGAAGGGGTCGCTGGCCTGCTCGTTGTCCACACCGGCGCGGAACTGGATGAGGTCGGAGCCGTCGTCCGGGGCGCCGGTTGTCCCGTAGTCGCATTCGGCGTTGCGGCTGATGCTGTGAATGGTCCAGGTTGTGGCACCTTCGACGATCTCGTCGCCGACCTCGGAATCCACGAGAGGTGCCACCGACCCCTGTGACGTCGTTGATGTCGTTGACGTCGTGGCGCCGCTCTGTTCGCTCGGTTCATCACTGCCACAGGCGGCGAGAGTCAGGACAACTGAAGCGCCGGCGGCAAGGAGAAGATGCCGGCGTCTATGGGGGTGCGGGAATGTTTTCATGAGTAACTCATGGAAAAGTGTGAGAATAACTCATGATTAACTAATGTTACGGGGGTGAAGTAAAGTTAGCTGCACAGTTCGCGGGTACCCCTTGTACGACGGAAACGTGCCGGCGAAGCACCGTACTAAGTGTTCGACTCACTGATTGCGACGGACGCGAGATTCGGGAAGTACCTGCCCAGGTACACGCGGAGGCCAGGATCCACCGCATGGATGAACGTCCCGTGGACCCCGCGGGTCATGAGCACGTAGTAGATGTTCGTGATGAACTCCAGCAGCATCTCGTCGGTGGTGTCGCGGCCGGCGAGCCTGTTGTTCCGCTTGCCGGTCTTGTCGCGGTAGTCCTCACGGCTGACGACCAGTTCCTCCCTGTCCAGGTCATACTGCAGGTCCCGGCCGAAGATCACACCCGCGAAGTTCAGGTCGTGGCCCTGGACGGTGTGGATCGAGCCAGCCTCGTCTGGAGACTTCGGGGAGTTGATCCAGTCCGTGACAGTCGAGTTCCACCTCAGCTGCACACCGTTTCCCAGATCGATGTCGAACTTCTCCGGTGACTTCTTGCTCACCCAGTCCCAGGCGTAGCCGGCCACCACGCGGGACAGACCGTGCGCCTCGTTCTTCCTGCTGATGAGTTCCACGAGCGCGCGGGGATCGTCGACCAGCCCCACCTCGTAGGGGCCGAAGCCCGACCGCGCTTCCGGCGGGTACGGGGAAAGCACCTGCTTGACGTAGTCGATGTAGTCGTTCCCTCCGATTGACCGCATTTGCGAATGCAGCACGTACTCGCGGCGGTGGTCGGCGTCCCTGGCGTCGATGAGGGCGCGCAACTCCGAGGTCGACAGGTCGATCGGCTTGACCGTCTGGGAGGTGTCGAGCATCAGGACGGTGTTGTCCGAGCGTGCCCGGATCCAGTCCAGTTGGGACGCCTCTGGTCGTTCCCCGTGGAAGAGTGACTCGTTGATCTCCCGGAACTCCTTGGTCAGGGCCCCGATCGACTGGGCGCCGAACTGGCTGAGGCGGTGGGCCTCGTCGACGACAAGCAGGTCGTAGCGTTCATCATTGAGTGCAATTTCGCGGGGGCTGCGCACCATGTCCGCGGACAGTCCGGGAGTGGACGCGAAGACCCGGGACAACGTCTTTCGAAGGTCCTGCATGGGAACCACCAGTGCGATCCTGCGGCCGCGGAACAGCGCACGGACATCGTCGAGGTAGAAGTCCTCGAACACCGACTCACGCTTCTCGTCGGTGTCGTCGAGAAAGGAACCGAGGTCCGTCAGGAGTTTCATCAGGAAGGTGGCGACGATGGTCTTTCCAGTGCCCGGGTCACCCTGCACGACAGCTACCTGGTTGCCGCCCGGTGCGGCGGCGAAATCCTCCACCAGGCCGTCCAAGATGTCGCTGACCACCGACAGCTGGTCCTCATTGAGCGACTTGAACGGTGAGTACTTGAACATCTCGGAGTTCTCGATCTCCCGGATCGACTTCGAGAACACACCCTTCGCCCGGAGTTCCTCGAAGATTTCACGGAAGCGCAGCTGGTAGTAGGAGCGGTTGTAGTAGTTCTTCTCCTGCTGACCGGCGTTGCTGTTCAACGTCCGGTTCGCATCATCGCCGGCGCTGAGGTTGATGAGGTAGGACTCCAGGTCCAGGCAGGCGGACTTGTTGAAGGTGTCGTCCACGATCACCTCGGCAACCTCGAGACGGGACTTCGCGTCATTCTTCAGGTGGTCGCCGAACCTCTTGTCCATGTTCAGCGACTCGCCGATGTAGACCTCGCCCTTGCTTCTCGACGAGGTCGCGGGGCGGTGCAGCACGTACACCACCGGCCAGTCGCGCATCGTGGCGTCGCGGTGCAGTTCGCCGTGGCCGGTCGGGGAGAACTCGAAGGTCCTGATCTCGTAGGAGTGCGAGGTCAACGGTGATGCCGTCGACGACGACGGAGCAGGGAGTCCCATCAGTCGACCTCCCCGTCCTGCCGTTCGACCAGCCGTTTCAGCGCGTCACGGGTCGGCCGGTCAGGGGAGTAGATCACCGTTCCCTGCATGCCACGGGTGAGGAGCACCTTGTAGACGTGCCTGACAAGTACGTCGAACTCCTCGTCGGTGAGGTCCTTCTTCGCCAGCCCCGGGTCCGCGTTTTCTGCACGGACGGTGACGAAGCCGCCGTCCCGCCACACCAGGTCGGGGCCGATGATCACCCCGGACCAGTCGTACTCGAACCCCTGGGCGGTGTAGATGCAACCGACCTGGTCGAAACCGCCGTCAGCGGTGGCCCATCGGAACCGCGGCGGGGCGCCACCGACCCTGCGGTCCTCCGGGTTGTTCCAGGGACGCGACCAGTCACCGAGCTGCACGTCGTCGACCAGCTCGTGCTGTCCCTTCTTCGGCTTCGACCACCGCCAGCAGAATCCCGCCGACATCCGCGCGGTGAACCCGTCGGCCAGCTTCGCCCGCAGGAACGACTCCATTTCCTGGGGCGAGTCAGCCACCGTGACCGACACGTGCGGGTCGGGCGGCAGTACCGGTGGTGTGTCCCTGTCGTCGGTGCTGTGGATGACGTCGTGGACGTGCGCGACGTCGACGTCTGTCCTGAACAGGTCGGAGCCGGCACCGTCGCCACCGTCGCCACCGTCGGCGCCGTCGTCACCGGCAGAGGTCCTCGCCCGGTCGGTGAGCTGCAACAGGTCTTCGACCCAGTTCGTGTAGGCGAGACTGCCGCCGCAACGGAACTGTTCACCCAGTTCGATGTGCATCACCTCCAGTCCCTTCTCCTCGGCGAAGCGGCTTATCTCGTGGAGCGAACCCAGTTCGCCGGGCCGGACCACCTGCTTCTCGTCCAGCAGGAACACCGGAACACGGGCGACGTCGATGAGCTCGTCAAGTTGCGGCCGGTGCCTCGCCCGGAGGTGAGCGGGCGTGTAGCGGTTGGTGGAGGTTTCACGGATACGGTGCGACTCGTCGGCGACGAGCACGTCAAGCATGTGCTTCTCCGCGTCCTGGAAGGAGTTGAAGTACTTGAACAGCTGCTGGGTCTCTCTGCTGCGGTGTCCGGCGACCTTGCGGAGAGTCTGAGTGAACGCATTGGAACCGGTGGCGTGCAGCACCCGTCGGCCGACCCGCCAGAGCTCTCCCAGCAGTGACATCGCCACCACGGACTTGCCGGAGCCCGGACCGCCGGACACCACGATCACCCGCTTGTTGTCCGCCCGGTGCACCGCGTTGACCTGGTGTAGCACCAGGCGAACGGCGTCGTGCTGCCGGTCGAGCAGGACGAACTCCTCGCGCTCGCGGATCTCCGCGGCCGCATGGGTGAGCAACTGCCGGGAGGGCGCGAACGTGGTGTTCATCAGGTCGTCTGCGGGGCGGGGGTCGTCCGAGGGTGCGATGCGCGAGGTGAGGAAGTCGCTGAACGCGCCGATGTCGGCGCCGGTGAACAACCTGGTCGCCGACTCCGGTGCAGCGCCGGGACGCAGACTCGCCAGCCCGTCGACGAGGCCCCCGATGTCCCTTCGTGACGAGGCGTTGTGGAGGAAGGCGGCACCGTGGACCCGCCCGGGCCGGTCGGCGAGGACGGTGGCGAATCCTGTGAGGTACGAGCGGTAGTCGTCGACCTGCAGGACCGGGTGTGAGCGGGGCGGGCCGGGGAGGCCCGGCACCTCGACGAGTTCGGGACTGTCCTCGTAGAGCGTCGCACGGGACCACTGCTTGAGCTCGACGACCACGTAGGACGGTTCGCCGGTACTCGGGTGCGTGCCTGCGATGATCGCGTCGACCCGTTTCGAGGTCAGCGGCAGCTGGTGCTCCAGCAGGACAGGAACGGCACCGAGGCCGGCGTGCCGGAGCACCGACGCCAGTGCGGGGATGCTCTCGGCCCATGACCGTTCCTCCGCCGGCGACACCCCGCCGAGGCCGTCGAACCAGGCGTTCCTCTTCATCTCGTCAACGAGAGCGGTGGGGCCGGCGAAGGCGGTCAGGATGTCGGAACCTGTGGTCCGAAGCAGGGGCAAAGCGTTCTCCAGGCAGCACGAGATCTCGTGCGACGTGGAGGCATGTCCCTGTGGAAGCCTGTCGGGGTCGCTCTTTCCTGCAAGACTCTACCGGATGCAGGGGACGGCGAAGGACGCATCGCCCAGATCGCGCGCCGACGATTCCTGTTCGTGGACGGCCCACAAGATACAGTTTCCTCTTGATGACCACTCAGACGCGCCACAGCCCCTTCGCCGTCCCCTGCATCCGGCAGCGACCTCGTCCACGCCCCGACCTTCGCCGACATCGCCGGTGACCTCGCCGAGCAACTCAGCGGCCGGGTCTTCGTCACCCACAACGCGGCCTTCGACACCCGCCTGCTCGGCGCTGAGTTCTCCAGGCTCGGCCTCGCCGCCGCACCGTTCACCGACGCCTTCCTGTGTACGCAGTCGCTCACCGGGGTGCTGCTCCCGGCGTCCGGACGCAGCTTGTCCACCGTGTTGGCGGCCGCCGGGATCACCAACCCCCACGCCCATGCGGCCCTCGGCGACGCCGAAGCCACCGCCGAACTCCTGCGCCACTACCTACGCCTGGACCGTGGGACCGTGGACACCTTCCTCCGCGAAATCCGCCCGGTCGAGCTGCCGGTCGCCGAACTCGGCGCACGCCGTGGAGCCGTCCTGTGCCCCCGGGCCGGGAACATGTCCGGCTCCGCCCCCACCGGGGACGGCATGTGGCTGAACCAGTTGGCCTCCGGGGTGCCGTTGGCAGGCAGGGAGAACGTCGACGAGTACCTGGACATGCTGGGCGTGGCGATGCTGGACAGGGAACTGTCGGTCCATGAGGTCCGGCAGCTCACCGACTGTGCCAACGACCTGGGGATCGGACGCGATGAAGCTCTCGAGCTGCACGCCGGTTTCATTCGCCAGCTCGTGGTGCTCGCCTGTGCCGACGGAGTCGTCACGGGGGAGGGACGCGACGACATCATCCGTGTGGCGACGGCCCTCGGCGTCCCGGCGGAGGAGGCCGTCCGATTACTCGATGCCACGGTGCTGAGCAACGGGGTCACGGTAGGGGAGTTGGGCTGCACGAACGCCTCCAGGAACTTCGAGGTACCGGCCTCCGTGGACGGCGAGGCGATACTGCCGCTGCTGAACAACGGCTGGTCGTCCACCGAGGCGAAGATCGACAGTTCACCCACCGGTGTGGTGCCGGCGAGGTCCTCTGGGGCGTCGACCACGATGTGCTGCACCACGGGAATACGGTTGTTGGCCAGCGCGTAGTTCGTGACGGCCATGTAGATCACCGTGACGGTGACTCCTCCGACAGGCAGTTCGACATGGTTGTAGAGGGAGGTGGAAGGCATGTGGTTCTCTTCTGGTGTGCTGCAGGTGTACGGAGTGCGGACACCCCGGCGGTCAGATTTCCCTTAGTGTGGCCGTTGGACAGGACATCAGTTCGTGAGGGCAAAGGAAGAACCACCGATGATCACCGCCATCCGTTCCGGCGGCCAGACAGGCGTCGACCGTGGCGCCCTTGACGCCGCCCGGGCGGCCGGAGTGCCCCTCGCCGGGTGGTGCCCGTCCGGTGGATGGGCCGAGGACCGTCCGACCCCACCGGGCCTGTTGCCGGACTATCCGGAACTGGCGGAGACCCCGTCCGCGGAGACAGGACAGCGCACCGGATGGAACGTCCGCGACAGCGACGTGACGATCATCCTCACCGCCGGGGACGGCGCCTCGCCGGGCACCGAGCTGACGGCGGGGTACGCGCGGCGCTGGGGGCGTCCCCACCTGGTCCTCGACGCAGGAGCCTGGGGACAGGACGGGCCGGCGACAGCCGCGGTCACGGAGGCTCTGCCCTGGCTGCGCTGTCTCGGCGGTCGTCTCGGCGGCCGCTTCGAGGTCAACATCGCCGGACCCCGTGCCAGCGAGTGGGACGGGGCGTACGCGGCGAGCTACACGTTCGTCGCGGCGCTTCTGGGCATTGCCGCGCGCTGACGACCGGGGCCACGGTAGGCTGTGCACATTCTTATATTTCATGCAGCAGGTGGGAGAATGAACGGTGACTGAACCGGAACAGCAGGGCAATCGCGGACCCCGGGACTCCGGCAACGGGTCCTCCGCAGAGAACGGTGGGGGACGGTGGTCCGGCGAGTACGCGCCGGGCAGCTACGACAGTCCTGCGTCCACGGAGCAGACCCAGGTCTACGGCGTGAACCCGGGGCAGGGGGAGCCTCTGCCGGGTTACCCCGGCCAGTCCACCCCGCCGAACGAGTACGGCCAGTACAGCCAGTACGGCCAGCCGGGCGCCTACGGTGCGGCGGCGGCGTACCCGGGTCACCCCGCACCGCCGTTGTCGCGGAAGAAGAAGGTCGTAGCGGCACTGCTCGCCTTCTTCGTCGGCGGAACCGGTGCCCACAACTTCTACATCGGCAACAAGGGCCGGGCCATCGCCCAGCTCGTGCTCCTCGTCGTCACCTGGGTGCTTGTCATCGCCGGGTACGGTCTGGTGATCGCAGGGGCCGGAACCGAGTCGGTCACCGGGTACTCGGGACAGAGCTACTACGTCGACGAAGACCCGGGGATGATCATCGCCGGCGGGATCATGGCCATCCTCGGCTACCTGACCATGGGAGGTCTCTGGATCTGGACCATGGTGGAGTTCATCATGATCCTCACCACCACCGGCCGCTACGGCCGTGACCGCGACGGCTACCAGTTGGCCTGATCCGGTTGCCTGGGCCGCAGCCGGCGGCTACCGGCGGCACCCTGCGGAGACAACCTCGCTACGTCGCCCCGACCGAGGCCTGAGCTGCGGTGTTCGCGGTTCGCTCCAACTCGTCGATCCGGCGGTTGAGCTCCGCGGCGTGGGTCACGGCGTCCTGCTCGGTCTCGGCGGCGGGGTTCGATCCCCACATGGGCCGGCCGTTCGACTCCGGGAGGTACCTCAGTGCCACCAGCCCGATCACGCCGGCGATCATCAGGTAGAACCCGGGCCACATCAGGTTGCCGGTCGCCGCGATCAGTGCCTCCATCACCGTGGAGGTCGTCCCGCCGAAAAGGGAGATCGACACGTTGAAGGCGATGGCCAGCGCCCCGGCCCGCACCACGGTGGGGAACAGGGAGGGCAGGGTGGACGGCATGATCGAGCTGAAGCAGATCAGCGACAGTCCCATGATCAGCAGGCCGAGGAACACGCAGGCCAGGTTGTCGACCCGGATCAGCAGGACCGACGGCACGGACAGCACGATCAACGACAGGCACCCGGCCAGGACGACGGGGCGCCGGCCGACGCGGTCTGACAGTCGGCCGACGACCGGGATCAGCACCAGGCACACCGCCATCACGGCGATCTCCAGGACGTTGGCGGTCAGGTTGCCGACCTCGTAACCGTCCTGCCGGTTGCCGACCTCGTCGAAGTAGGACGGCATGAACGAGGTCAGCATGTAGTTCGTCACGTTCCAGGCGACGACCAGGCCGCAGCAGACCAGGATCGACGGCCACAGGGACAGGATCTTCTTCGCCTCGTCGGCCTCGAAGTCACGTGCCGCGTGGGACTGGCTCTCCGGGGCGTTCTTCGCGGCCTCCTGCTGTTCGAAGGCGGGGGTGTCCTTGAGTTTGGTGCGCAGGTAGATGCCCACGAAACCGAGGGGCAGGGCGACGAAGAACGGCAGCCGCCAGCCCCAGTCCTGCATCTGGCCGTCGGTGAGGACCGCTTCCAGTACGACGGCGACCGTGGCGCCGAGGATGTACCCGCCGAAGGTGCCGACCTCCAGCAGGCTGCCGAAGTAGCCGCGTCTGCGGTCCGGCGCGTACTCGGAGATGAAGGTCATGGCGTTGGAGTACTCGCCACCGGTGGAGAAGCCCTGCAGCAGGCGGCAGGCGAGCAGGAGGAACGGCGCGAGCATGCCGATGGCTGCGTAGGGCGGGATGACGCCGATGAGGAAGGTGCTGGTGGCCATCATGATCATCGTCATCGCCAGCACGCGGTTGCGTCCGATCCGGTCCGACAGTGGGCCGAACACCAGGCCGCCGAGTGGTCGGACGAGGAAGGACACTGCGAAGAGCCCGGCGACGATGATCTTGCCTGCGGGTCCGGAGTCCTCGGGGAGAAACACCCCCTCGATGGTCAGTGCGAGGTAGCCGTAGACACCGAAGTCGTACCACTCGGTGACGTTGCCGATGGCTGCGGCGTTGATGGCGCGTCGGACGGTGGCAGGTTCGGTGACGGTGACGTCATCGGGGGTCCATCGTCGGGCAGGAGTCTGGGTCTTCGGTGGATTCGGTGTCTTCGGTGTCTTCGGGGGAGTTCCGAACATGGTCGGGGTCACTGTCCTTCCGGGGGCCGGTGTGGTCTGTCGCGTGGGTGGGGCTGTGGTCTCTCGTCCTTCCGCCGGGCTGGGTACAAAGGCGTCAGTGACTATAGGGCGCTTATTTATATAGTCAAGTGCGTGGTGAGGTCACCGCCGTCAGTGCCCGGGGGATACCTGAGAACAAGGGGGAGGGGACACCGGTTCGGGGCGCCGCCGAGGTGAACCGGATGCACTTCGGCGGCGAACGGCCCTTCACCTGCGCGGGGATGCGACGGACCCCCGGGGGTGCTGTGCTTCGCCGACGAAAGGCGCACGGGGGCGGAGCGGTTTAAGATCTGTGTCTGGGCGCTGAAAGGATCAGCTCCCACCGACTCTCCGAAAGGTAACTTCTCATGGACATCTCTTCTCTCGGCTCTCTCGGCGACGGCATCTCCACCGTCCTCCACGGTGTGTGGCAGGGCCTCAAGCAGCTGATCGACGCGGTCGGCGGCAGTGCCGCAGGTATTGAGGGCGCAATCGGCAGTGGCGAGCACAACCAGGAGATCTCCGGTTCCATCGCCGACGTCATCGGCAGTGCCGGCTCCTCCAGCTAGCGCGGCGTCCGCCGGGCCGTTCCCGAGCGGCCGGACCGGAAGGGCGTACCCGGTGAATCCGGGTACGCCCTTTTCGTGTCGCTCGGACGCCCTTTCCTGCGGGGGCATTAATTAATCGTCGATTATCCGGCAGCTTTAGTAATAGTCGTATCGGGGAGCCTCTGGGGATTTCGTGGGGACAGTCCGCTGGTGGCATGTGGTCAGCAGGTAAATAAGCGGCTTCACCTGCATAGCAATTATTAATTCCCCTGCTCTTTCTGTTGTTTCCGGAAGGAACGCGCGAGGGAAGTATCCGCCATACCATCTGAGTCGAGGCACTGGACAAGGAACAGGTCTCAATCGACTCGACTGAAAGGACATGTCATATGGATCTCAGTATTGTGAGCTCTCTCGGCGACAACTTCTCCGCCGGCTTCCAGGAGCTGGTGAAGAACTTCAAGGAGCTGCTCGACGCGGTGGCCGGCAGCCTCGAGGGGCTCGAGAGCGCCCTCGGCAGCATCCAGGACGGTGGCTCGAGCACCGGGTCCCTGGGCGACGGTTCCAGCTCCGGTTCGTCGAAGTAGGTTCAGCGCACTGCCGTGATGGGCAGCCTTCTGGGGCGCACCCGGACTCTACCGGGTGCGCCCCTGTCGCGCGTCCGCGGCCGCCCAGCGCAGCCCCCGGTTCAGCAGCCGCATGACCCCGCGGTACGCCCAGGGCAGGTTGACCTGCGCCCACCGTCCCAGCCGGATGTCTCCGCTGGTGTACAGCAGGTAGCGGCCCTTCCTGGTGCCCTCGACGATCTTCTGCGCCGCTTCCGCCGGCGTCGCCGCATGCCCCTGGAAGAGCTTCCTGGCCTTCCGGACCCGGTCCGAGCTCTGGTCCACGCCGTCGATGTCGATGGTGCGCACCAGGGGAGTGTCCACCGCCCCGGGGACCGCGACATGCACGCTGACCCCGTGCGGGGCCAGGTCGAACCGCAGGACCTCGCACATGCCGAGCACGCCCCCCTTGGAGGCGGAGTAGGCGGCGTGCCACGGCAGTCCGATGATCCCGGCCGCCGAGGACACGCAGCATAGCCGTCGTGGCCGTGCCCGGCGTCCGGTCCCCACCTTCCCGGCTGCGGTCATCGCGGGAACCAGGGTCTCGACGATGTGCACCGTACCCATCAGGTTCACGTCGATGACCTTCGCCCATTTCTCGTGCGGCAGTGTGCGGGGGTCACCCCAGATCGCGATCCCGGCGACGTGGTACACCTCGTCGGGGGCACCGTAGGTGGCGGTGACGTGGGACGCCCAGTCGCGGACCTCGTCGATGTCGGTGATGTCCAGCACCCTGTCGTCCAGCAGTGCCCCGGGGCGGATGCCCGTCACGTCCCGGGCGGTGGCCTCCAGTCCGTCACTGTCCCGGTCGGTGATCATGAGCTCATGACCCTCGCGCGCCAGCAGCAGCGCCACCTCGCGTCCGATCCCGGACGCCGCTCCCGTCACCACACACCGCATCGTCGGTCCCCTTCCGGCGGCCGGACGGTCCGGTCCGCACTAGGTTTGTCTCCAAACCTAGCGCAGATCGAGGCCCAGCACCGCGTTCTCCACCAGTTCGCTCAGTGACGGGTGGGGCCAGTACTGCCTCGTCGCGAAGTCCGCGAGATCCAGGTCGAACTCGATGGCCGTGACCAGCAGCTGGATCAGCGTCGCCGCCTGCGGACCCATGATGTGCGCGCCCAGCAGGCGGTGTGAGTCAGCGTCGGCGATGAGCTTGCAGAAGCCGGTGGTGTCCTCCATGGCCCACCCGTAGGCGACGTCGGCGTACTCCTGGACCTTCACGGTGACCGTCCGCCCGTTCTCCCGGGCCCACGCCCGTGCCTCGTCCTCGGTCATGCCGACATAGCCGATCTGCGGGTGGGTGAAGATCCCGCCGGGGACGTTGTCGTGCTTGAAGGGCACCAGTCCGCCGTCACCGTCGGCCCTGTCGTCGCCGCCCACGGTGACGTTGTGGAAGACCGCACGTGCCTCCTGGTTCGCCACATGCTTGAGCTGGAGCTCATTGGCGGCGTCGCCCAGTGCCCACACGCCCTCGGCCGAGGTGCGGCCGTACTCGTCGACCAGGATGCGGCCGTCTTCGGCGAGGTCCACACCGCCGGCCGCGGCGTTCAACAGGTCCCCGTTCGGCACCCGGCCCTGGGCGAGCAGCACTTCGTCACAGTCGATCTCGCGGCCGTCGTCCAGCGTCAGGGTGACCAGGCCGCCGTCGGCACGCGCGCCGGTGACGGTGCGGCCGAGCAGGTTGGTCCACTGGCCCTGCGCCAGGTCGGTGAACCGGGAGGACACCGTGGAGTCGAAGCGGCGGAGCAGGCGCTCGGACCGGTTGATCACGATGACCTCGACGCCCAGTGCGGAGAACACGTGGGCGAACTCCACGGCGATGATCCCGCCGCCCAGGATCACCAGAGTGCGCGGCAGCTCGTCCATCCGCATGACGTCGGCGTTGGTGCGGTAGGGGATCCCGGAGTCCCTGATGACGTCCGGCACCCAGGTGCGTGTGCCCGTGGCCAGGATGACCTGGTCGCCGGTGATGGTCCGTGCCCCCTCGCCCTCGCCGATGCGCAGGGTGCGCTCGGCGGTGAAGGAGGCGATGTCGCTGAACAGGGTGATGTTCGGGGTCTGGTCGCCCCGGCGGTACTCCTCGCCGCCCCGGGAGATCGGGTCGATGCGACGGCCGAACACCCGTTCCTTGAGGTCCTCCCAGTCCACCTTCCACCCGGCCACCGGCACCGGTGCGTCCGCGGCGCCGCCCACGGGATAGAGGTTGTACCGCCCGGCGTCCGCCAGCTCACGGGCGACGTCGGCGGCGTAGACGTACATCTTCGTGGGGATGCAGCCCACGTTGATGCAGGTGCCACCGAAGACACCCTTCTCGACGACGGCGATCTTCCGGTCGTCCAGCTCGGCAGGGATGGAGTTTCCCGAGCCGGTGCCGACGATGATGAGGTCAAAGTGTTCGGGGGAGTCAGTCATGGCACCGATGGTACGTCCACCCATTCGTCGACCGCGGCGAAGGCCGCCGCCCGTACGTCGGGACGCGACAGGAAGACGTCGTGCATCGCCCCGGGGACAACCCGCACCTCGCAGTGCGGGTCCACCAGGTGGGCCGCGGCCCGCATCTGTGACGGCCTGAGCACCGTGTCCGAGACGAACGCCTGCGGCTCCGGCACCCGGGTGCCGGAGCCGTTCTTCACCGTCCCTCCGGCGCCGTCGGCGTCCGAGCACAGCAGCAGCGTGGGCACACCGGTGGAGAAGCCCCCGCTGTGCAGCTTGGTGATCTCGCGGCTCACGCCCACCAGCCAGCTGACCTGCTTCGGGCGTGCGTGCAGGGGTTTGAGTCCGAGGTCGTAGTTCCATTCCCCGCACTCGGAGACGTGCAGACTCTGACCGTAGGTCGGGCTGATGCCGCCGGGGACGTGCCAGGTGGGCCAGAACCGGGCCACATGGGGGAAGACGTGCCGGATGACCAGGTTCGTCGCCCGGTCCAGCTGCAGGTCCAGCCACGGGCTGTTGAGGATGACCGCGTCGATGCTGCCGTGCAGTGCGGCGCGGGCGGTGTCGCCACGCCGGGCCGCGGCGTGCAGGCGCGAGACGAACATGGTCACGTCCAGCCCGCCGGTGGAGTGTCCCACCAGGGTGGTGGAGCCGTGACCTGCACTGAGTGCTGAGAGTGCCACGGCGAGGTCCTCGTCGTAGATCGACTGGGAGCTGACGTGGTGCCAGGTCTGGCCCTCGCGGTGGGACCGGCCGCACTTGCGCAGGTCGATGCCGTAGACGGCGTAGCCGAGGCCGTGGAAGTGTTCGGCGACGTGTGTCTGGAAGAAGTAGTCGGTCATGCCGTGGACGAAGAGCACGGCGGGGCGCTCCCCCCATTCCGGTGTGTCCTCCGGGCGGTACCGGACGAGAGTGCAGTACACCGTGCCCGGAGTGCCGTCGGGCTCGCCGTCCGGGTCCACGCCGAGTTCGACGGTGTGCCGTGAGTAGCCTTCGCCGAGGATATCCGGCTCAAAGTCCAGTTCATGGACACTTTGTCCCAAAGGGCGGGACAGGACGGTGGCGAGGTTCTGGCGGCTGAGAGCGTTCACGGAGAGCCAGTCTAGTTCCCCGGGACAGCGGTGGGACGGGCTGTGGGGGAGGCCGTCGGACGGCCCGGACGTGGGCGCGGACACAGGGGCGGGTTGTGACCGACCGTGCCGGGGCACGTATCATCGCACCATTGTGGACGCCGCGTGTGGCCTACGGCAGTGCCCGGACAGCCACCGGCTGCGGCGAACAAGCAGCGATGAAAAGGATTGAGCTTAACGTGTCACCTTCCCAGAATGATCACGTCGACGTCGCCCTCATCGGCGCCGGTGTCATCTCCACCACCCTGTCCGTGATGCTGCGCCAGCTCCAGCCCGACTGGAGCCAGCTGATCATCGAGCGTATGGACGTCCCCGGGGCGGAGTCCTCCTCGCCGTGGAACAACGCCGGCACCGGCCACTCGGCCCTGTGCGAGCTCAACTACACGCCCGAGGTCAACGGCAAGATCGACATCTCCAAGGCTGTCGGCATCAACGAGAAGTTCCAGGCCTCCCGCCAGTTCTGGTCCTACCTCGTGGAGAACGGCACCCTGGGCGAGCCCAGCGAGTGGATCAACCGCACCCCGCACATGTCCTTCGGCCACGGCACCGCCCAGGTCGACTACATCAAGGCCCGCTACGAGGCGCTGAAGGACAACCCGCTGTTCCCGGACATGCAGTACACCGACTCCGAGGACGTCTTCAGCGAGAAGCTCCCGCTGATGGCTGAGGGCCGTGACTTCTCCGAGCCGGTCGCGATCTCCTGGACCGACGTGGGAACCGACATCAACTACGGTGCGCTGACCCGTCAGTACCTGGACGCCGTCACCGCCGAGGGAGTCGAGGTCCGTTACGGCAACGAGGTCACCAACATCACCCGCGACGGTGCCGGCTGGAAGGTGGCGGTGAAGAACCTGCACAACGGCGACACCTCCACGGTGCGCGCGAACTTCGTGTTCGTCGGCGCCGGCGGAATGGCACTGCCGCTGCTGCAGAAGGCCGGTATCCCGGAGATCCGCGGCTACGCCGGTTTCCCGATCTCCGGCGAGTGGCTGCGCTGCACCAACGAGGAGCTCATCGAGAAGCACTCCGCCAAGGTCTACGGCAAGGCGGCCAAGGGTGCCCCGCCCATGTCGGTGCCGCACCTGGACACCCGCATCATCGACGGCAAGAAGGGCCTGCTGTTCGGCCCGTACGCCGGCTGGACCCCGAAGTTCCTGAAGAACGGCACCTTCCTGGACCTGTTCAAGTCGCTGCGCCCCGGCAACATCCCGTCCTACCTCGGTGTGGCCGTCCAGGAGATGGGCCTGACCAAGTACCTGGTCGAGGAGGTCCTCAAGGACCAGGCGGCCCGTGTGGAGTCCCTGCGCGAGTACATGCCCGACGTCAACGGTGACGACTGGGAGCTGGTCACCGCCGGGCAGCGCGTCCAGGTGATCAAGCCGATCGGTGCCCCGAAGTTCGGTTCGCTGGAGTTCGGTACCGCACTGGTCAACTCCGGTGACGGCACCATCGCCGGTCTCATGGGTGCGTCCCCGGGAGCGTCCATCGCCCCCTCGGCGATGATCGAGGTGCTGGAGCGCTGCTTCGGCAACCGCATGGCGGACTGGGCCCCGAAGCTCAAGGAGATGATCCCCTCCTACGGCACCCGCATCTCCAAGGACACCGCGCTGTTCAACGAGCAGTGGGAGCGCAGCCAGAAGACCCTGAAGCTCGGGCAGTAGCAGGGACCGGACCGCAGCGCCGATGAGTCTCCAGTTGACCGGTGTGCCGGTGTTCGTCGTGGACGGCCCGCACGCCGACGTCACCGCCGAACTGCTCCGTGACAGTGGGGCGGTGCCGGTGACCGGTTCCGTGCCCCCGGAGACTCGGGTCGCGCTGGTGCGCGTTCCCGCCGGCACCGCCCCGGAGGACGCCGACCGGGCGCTCGAGTGGGCCCGGGCGCGGGGGCTTCCCGTCGACGACCGCCGCGGGACGGCCGGGGCACCCGGGACATCCGGGACACCGGGATCCGAGGACCCCGCCCCGTCCGGCACCGGCAGCGTCACCCTCGTCGGTGGCGGGCCGGGTGACGCCGGGCTCGTCACCGTCGCCGGCACCCGGGCGGTGCAGGAGGCGGACGTCGTCCTCACCGACCACCTGGGTGCGGTCTCGCTCGCCGAGGAGGCGGCCGCACGCGGCGCGGAGGTCATCGACGTCGCCAAACTCCCGTACTCCACCCAGGTGCCGCAGGACCGGATCAACGCGCTGATGATCGACCACGCGAAGGCGGGTCGGCGCGTGGTCAGGCTCAAGGGCGGCGACGCCTACATTTTCGGCCGCGGCCACGAGGAGGTCCGGGCCTGTGTGGACGCGGGCGTCCCGGTGCGGGTGATCCCGGGGGTGACCTCGGTGACCTCCGCCCCGGCGGCGGCGGGGATCTCCCTGACCCACCGTGGCCTGAACCACGACGTCACCGTGGTGTCCGGGCACGTCCCCCCGGACCACGGGAAGTCACTGGTGAACTGGTCCGCCGTCGCCGGGCTGACAGGCACCCTCGTGCTCATCATGGCGATGCGCAACGCCGGCGCCATCGCCGCCGAACTCATCCGCCGTGGCAGGGACGGGGAGACTCCGGCGGTCGTCGTCGAACACGCCTCCACCCCGCGGCAGCGGGTCACGGCGGCGACACTGGCCACCCTCGGCGAGACCATCGAGCGTGAGGGGCTGGGCTCGCCGGCGATCATCGTCGTCGGTGACGCCGCCGCCCGGCGGATCGCGGGGACACACGGCGCCGGCGGTGCCGGTGCGCCCGGCACGCTCAGTTGACCCGCCGCACCGTCCCGCTGCCGCGCAGCCAGTGACCCAGGTAGGGCAGGGTGAACCGGACCTTGCCCCATCCCGCGGGCGTGATCAGGTCGCGGTCGATCAGTTTCGCCCGCGGGTCGCTCGCGGCACGCTGGGTCTTGCCGAGGCGCTCGGCGATCGCCGCCGTGGCCACGGGACCGTCCCGGGCGTCGTCCGTCTGCGCCGCCAGGACGGCCATGGCCTCGAGGTACTCGCGCTGGACCGTGGGCACCCCCTTGAGGGACGGGTGGTGGACCTGGGTTCCCATCGTGGCGACCGCCTCCTGCCGGACCGCCTCGACCGACGGTGTCGAGATGGTCCCGGCCCCCTTCCTGCGTGCGGCGTTCCAGGCCAGTGACCCGACGAGCTGGACGAGATAGGGGTAGCCTGCGGCGAGGTCCACCGCGGCTGCGAGGGCCGGGGAGTCGAAGGCCAGGCCGGAGTCGGCCGAGGAGGTGGCCAGCACGTCGGCGGCGTCGGCGTCGGTGAGAGGCCCCAGGTCGTAGCGGTGCGCCCGGCGCATGAACGTCGTCCCGGGCAGATTGAGCAGCGTCTCCACGCCGTGGGTGAGCCCCGCCATCGCCAGGGAGACCTCGAGGTCGTCGCGGATGAGGTTCTGGTACGTCGCGGCGAGCCTGCTGAGGGCCTCGCGGTCGGCGTCCTGGATCTCGTCGACGGTGACGAGCACTCCGGTCCCGGGCACCAGTGCCAGCAGGTCGCGCAGCCGAGACTCCAGGGTAGGCCGTGGCCGGTCGTGCTCGTCGGGGCCGGTGAGTGAGGTGTGCACCGACCCCAGGCCGGTGATCCCCACCCCGGTGATCCGGCGGGTGGTGCCGGGGTCGAGTTCCCGTATCTTCGCGGGGACGGTGGAGTCGATGAGTTCGGTGACGATGTCGCCGCGGGCGGAGGCGCGCAGGACGACCCACCCGCGGGTGGCGGCGATGTCCTCGAGCTCGTTGAGCAGGACGGTCTTGCCGATCCCGCGGGACCCGGTGATCACCAGGGTGCGTGCCGCGGCTCCCGGACCGGAGGCCAGTGCCTCGGCGTAGTCGTCGAGGATGATCCGCCGGCCGGCCCAGTAGTGGGGCGAGGCGCCGAAGGTGGGGCGGAAGGGGTTGGTCATGCCCTGCAGTCTAGCGACGTCCACCCCGTCATTTGAGAATTTGAGAATCTGGTGGTGTTTGAGAAATTGAGAATTTCGGGGCCGTGCGACGTCTACGGCGAGCCCCTCAGACGACCAGGGTGAGGGAGTCCTTCGGGCGCCCGGGCCCGTCCGGGTCGTTGACCTCCACGGTCATGCCGGCGTGCCGTGCGATCGCGGCGACGCCCTCCACGTCCCCCGGGGTCGACAGGTCGGTGTCGGACGAGGCCAGTTCACGGGCCAGCAGGCCCTTGTAGTGCTTGTTGAAGTGGCTGACGACCTTGCGCGAACCGTCCTCCCGCACCGACTCGACCCGCACGGTCACCGCCCCGGGCAGCCGGCCGAGCTGCTGGTAACCACCCGAGCGCAGGTCCACGACCGTGCCGGGGACCTGCCTGAGAGCCTCGGTCACCGCCGAACCCCAGCGGGCCTTCATCGTGGGTGCCCGACCGCCGGTCTCCCCGGCGTAGGGGAGCTTCGTGCCGGCGGACAGCCGGTAGTGGGGGACCGGGTCGTCGGCGGCCAGCAGGCCGAACAGGGCCGACCCCACCCCCAGTCGGGCCCGCGCCGAGGGTGCCAGGGTGGCCACGTCGAGGGCGTCGTACAACACGCCGGTGTAGCGCTGCACCGCCGGGAGGGTCGGTGCCTCCAGCAGGCGGGTGTTCGCCTCGGCGTCTCCGCGCAGTTTCTCGGAGATGCCGAGGACCTGCAGTGCTTCACCGGGATGAAGTGCACTGAGGTCCCGGACGTTCCGGCGGCGGATCTCGGTCAGTGAGGGGAAGGAGAGGGCCCCGATGTCCAGTGCGGGGCCGTCGCCACCCGACGCCTTGGTTTCCGACGGGGGGAGCAGGATAAACATGCGCTACACCCTAGCGATACGCACAGGGAGCTTTGAACTAGAGTACCGGTCATGATCACCCGGATGTCATCTCTTTTCCTGCGTACCCTGCGCGATGATCCCGCCGACGCGGAGGTCCCCAGCCACAAGCTCCTCGTCCGTGCGGGATATGTCCGACGTACCGCTCCGGGCGTGTACTCGTGGCTGCCGCTGGGTCTGCGCGTCCTGCGCAACGTGGAGAAGGTCGTCCGGGAGGAGATGGGGGCGATCGGCGCCCAGGAGATCAGCCTGCCGGCGCTGCTGCCGCGCGAACCCTACGAGACGACGGGACGCTGGACCGAGTACGGCGACGCACTCTTCCGTCTCAAGGACCGCAAGGGGCAGGACTACCTCCTCGGCCCGACCCACGAGGAGCTGTTCACCTCCCTGGTGAAGGGGGAGTACAACTCCTACAAGGACTTCCCGGTCACCCTCTTCCAGATCCAGACGAAGTACCGTGACGAGGAACGTCCGCGTGCCGGCATCCTGCGCGGCCGTGAATTCATCATGAAGGACTCCTACTCCTTCACCATGGACGACGAAGGTCTGGAGGAGGCATACCAGGCGCACCGGCGCGCTTACCAGGCCATCTTCGACCGGCTGGGTGTGGAGTACGCGATCTGCGCGGCCACCTCCGGGGCGATGGGAGGTTCGGCCTCCGAGGAGTTCCTGGCGGTCTCCCCGAACGGCGAGGACACCTTCGTGCGAGCCACCGACGGCGACTACGCCGCGAACGTCGAGGCCGTCGTCACCCCGCACCCGGACCCCCGTCCGGTGGAGGGGCTCCCGGAGGCGACGGTCCACCGGACGCCCGACGCACCGACGATGGACACCCTCGTCGAGTGGGCCCGGTCCGAGGGCGTCACCGTGGACGGCCGACCCGTCGAGCTCACCGACACGCTCAAGTGCCTGCTGGTCAAGGTCACCGAGCCCGGCGGCGAGCCGGAGCTCACCGGTGTGCTGCTGCCCGGTGACCGCGACGCCGACATGAAGCGGCTCGAGGCCTCCCTGGAGCCGGCGACGGTGGAGCTCGCCGAGGACAAGGACTTCGAGGCGCATCCGTTCCTGGTCAAGGGGTACGTCGGGCCGAAGGGGCTGGCGGACAACGGCGTGCGTGTGCTGGCCGACCCGCGCGTGGTCACCGGCACGTCCTGGATCACCGGGGCGGACAAGGCGAACCACCACGTGGTGAACATGGTGGCGGGCCGGGACTTCACCCCCGACGGGTACATCGAGGCCGCCACGGTCCGTGAGGGCGACGCCGCCCCCGACGGGATGGGCACGCTCACCCTCGAGCGGGGCATCGAGATCGGCCACATCTTCCAGCTCGGCCGCAAGTACACCGAAGCCTTCGACATGCAGATCCTCGACGTCAACGGCAAGCGCTCGGTGCCGACCATGGGGTCCTACGGCCTGGGTGTCTCCCGGCTCATCGCCGTGCTCGCCGAGCAGATGCACGACGAGAAGGGCCTGCGCTGGCCCAGCGAGGTCGCCCCCTACGACGTCCACGTGGTCATCGCGAACAAGGACGCCGCCGCCGGTGAGGCCGCGGAGAACCTCGCCCACCGGCTGTCCGACGCCGGCCTGGAGGTGCTCTACGACGACCGTCCGAAGGTGAGCCCGGGAGTGAAGTTCAAGGACGCCGAACTTCTGGGCGTCCCCCTGGTGTTCGTCGTCGGCCGTGGTTTCGCCGACGGCACCGTCGAGCTGCGCAACCGGTTGACCGGTGACGTCGACAACATCGCCTACAACACCGCCGTGGAGCTGTTCCTGGAACGCCGTTCACGCTGACCCGACGGGCCGCGTCTGTGCTAGTCTGCCTCGCGGAAGCAGGGCGGTCCCGGAGAACAGCGGCCGCCCGTGGCCATGACGCGGGAGGTGAGAAACTCGGGGCACGCGAAGAAGCGTCGGGTCCGTGACGCTCGGTCCACCGCCCACGGTGCACAGAGCTGGAGGATGTCCCCGGAGCAGCTGCAGGAGCACCTGAAGCTGCGCACCAGGGCACGGCGCATACCGGACAAGAAGAAGCAGAACGACAGAAGGGCCTGCCGGGACAACCGGCGGGCCCTTCCGCTTCGAACGGGAGGCTCCGTTCCCGGGCTACTCGCCCCGGACGCTGACCTCCGACGGGTCCTCGCCGAGGGCGTCCTCCAGGGCTGCCTCGGACCGGGCGGACACCGCGCAGAGCATGGCCGTCAACGCCCTGTCCCCCTCACTGACCTCGTCCACGGCCCGGCGCAGGGAGACGGTGACCGCGTGGACGGCGTCCAGCAGGGTCGCCGCCGCCGAGGAGGCGTCGGTGGGGCGGGTGAATCCGTCCGGCGTGCTGTAGCCTGCCTCGGCGGCGACGCCGGAGGCCGGTGTCACGGTGTCGCGGATGGTACGCATCCGGGTACTGACGGTGGTCACGGTGCCCCGGTTCGCCCCGGCGACGGGCATCACCACGCCGGAGAGGTACACCGCCTGGTTGACCAGTTCGGTGACCGGGGCCAGCGCGTCGGCGGTCTCCCCGGAGACGCCGCTGTCCCCGTCCTTTCCGTCATCTCCGTCTGATCCGGCGGAGTAGCCTGCCTCGATCATCTCGTCGTCGATCGCGGGTCCGCCCGCGGCCCGGTCGTCGAGTGTGGCCAGTGCGGCGTGCAGGCCGGTGAGCAGGACGGCCCTGTCGCGTTCGGCGTCGCCGTCGGGGGCGGAGTCGCTGTCGGCGTCGTCGCCGGCGATGAGCTGCAGCATCATCGCACGGACGTCGTCGACCGCAGGGGCCTCCGCGAGGGCCTCCAGCGGACGGACCGCACAGTCCTCGGGTGGCTGTCCGTCCCGGTCGGTGCCGCACTGCCGGACGATCTCCTCGTTGAGAGCCTCGGCCTGGTCGGAGAAGATGCCGGTTCCCCCTGCCACGGGTGTGCCGTCGAGGGCGTCGAGCTGCTGGACCAGCGACTCCAGGCTCTCATCGGGCCGTGGAGGTTCGGAGGAACAGGCGGTGAGGGCCCCGGCGGCGACGGCGAGCGCCGCACCGACGGCGACGACCCGCCGCCCCGGGAGACGTCGGGACGGCGTCTGCCGGGGCAGGTGCCGGTCGGGGACAGGTGCGGCGGCGGTGGCGGGGGTGGCTGAGGAGACGTGCACGGTCCCATAGTGCCATCCCGGGTCGGTGATAGGGTTCACGGCATGGCTTTCCCTTCTGAACAGGACCTTGCCGAGGTGGTCGGCCCGCTGGCCGGGGCACTCGGCCTCGACCTCGAATCCATCACCGTGACCAGGGCGGGGGCGAAGTCGGCCGTACGGGTCGCCGTCGACGCCGACGTCCGGCCGGACCTCGACCAGCTGGAGGAACTCAGCAAGGCGGTCTCCGCGGAGTTCGACGCCCGGGAGTCCTCCGGGGTATTGAATTTCGGCCCCGGATACACCTTCGAGGTGACCACCCCCGGGTTGGACACCCCGCTGACCGAGCTCCGGCACTTCCGCCGCAACACCGGCCGGCTGGTCTCCGTCGGGGGAACGACCGCCCGCATCGCCGCTGTCGACGGGAGTGGCGACGGGGCGGCGGTCTGGCTGATCCGGCCGGGCGAGCGGAAGAAGGACGCGCCGCAGGTCGAGCCCCACGGATTGGCTTCGGTGGCGGGGGCTTTGGTAGAAGTTGAGTTTTCCGAGCCCCCGGCCGATCAACGTGACCTGGTGGGCCTTGATCCCGAGAAGTACCGTGCGCTGTACGCGCAGAAGGACGACAAGTGAAAATTGACCTGAGTGCCCTGACCGCCCTGGAGAACATCGAGCACGTGCGCCGCAGCGCCCTGCTCGGCGCGATCTCCGCAGCCCTGCTGGACTCCTACCGGGAGCTGACGAAGGTGGACGGGCCCGCCCGTGTGGAGATCGACCGCACCGACGGCACGGTCACCGTCCTTCGACTGGAGAAGGACGAGGACGGCAACACCACCGGGGAGTTCGACGACACCCCCGAGGACTTCGGTCGTGCGGCGGCCAAGGCCGTGCGTGACGCGATCCGCGGGCAGATCAACATCGCCAGGGCGGACTCCTCGTACACGAAGTACGCGGACCTGGAGGGCACGGTGGTCTCGGGTGTGGTGAACCGTGACGCGCGGGCCAATGAACGCGGCATCACCGTGGTACACCTCGGCACCGAGGCGGACGGGCAGGACGGGCTGATCCTCGCCGCCGAGCACATGCCCGGCGAGAAGCTGGAGCACGGCGACCGGGTGAAATGCTTCGTGACCGCGGTGAACCGTGGCCAGCGCGGTGTGCAGATCCTGCTGTCGAGGACCCACCCTGAACTGGTGCGGGGACTCTTCGCGCTGGAGGTCCCTGAGGTCGCCGACGGGTCGGTGGACATCACCGCCATCGCCCGGGAGGCGGGTCACCGTTCGAAGATCGCGGTGACTTCCACGGTCAACGGGCTCAACGCCAAGGGTGCCTGCATCGGCCCGCGCGGCCAGCGCGTGACCGCCATCATGGAGGCGCTGTCAGGGGAGAAGATCGACATCGTCGACCACTCCGAGAGCCCGGCGGTGTACGTGGGCAACGCCCTCGCCCCGGCGAAGGTCGTGCGGGTCGACGTCACCGACCACGACCTGCAGATCGCCCGGGCCATCGTGCCGGACCACCAGCTGTCCCTGGCGATCGGCAAGGAGGGGCAGAACGCCCGCCTGGCCGCACGTCTGACGGGCTGGAAGATCGACATCCGTCCGGAGTCCGACCCGGACGACCACCCCGCCGACTCCGCCGACACTGCCGACACTGCCGACGCCGCTGACAGCACCGGTTCCGACGGTGCGGTGCCGCAGGTCTGACACCGGTGTAATTCACCGTGCCGCCACGGCGTGCCGGTGTTCCCCGGTGGATGAGGGGTGGTGCAGCTGGTCAGAGGGGCGCCGGACGCCGACGCCACGCCGTGGGTTCAGGGCGGTTGGCCCCACGGGCCCGTGGCGCGTTAGACTGTGTACCGGTCTGACGACGAGGAGAAGGAGAACACGCATGTCTTTCCGTGTTCCGGACTCTTCGCCGGATGCGGGTCCCCAGCGGACCTGCATCGCCACCCGTCAGGTCCACCCGGCGTCGGCGCTGTTGCGTTGTGTCGCCGAGAGGACCGGCGCGGGTGGGGGATCAGGGTCGGTTCGTGTCGTCCCGGATCCCCGACGGCGCCTGCCCGGCCGTGGTGCGTGGATCACCGCGACGGTCAGCGCGTACGAGACCGCCGTCCAGCGTCGTGCTTTTGCACGGGCGCTGAAAGTGCCTTTCGAGGCGGACACGACTCCTGTCCTGGAGTTTCTCCGTGACCACGGTGACAGCCGGGGGAGCGGGGCGTCGACGTCGCGGGAGGTACCGCATCTGACCACCAGCCCGGTGGCCGAGAAGGAAAAGGAAACCGATTACTGATGAGCGCACGATGAAGCAGCATCAGCGATGAGTGTCCAACTGACCTGGAGTCGTACGTAGCGTCGCCGTGGAATGAGATCCACGGGCGACCGGCCTGCGACTCCACCATTACGAAGGAGAGCAGTGCCCGGAAAGCTACGTGTCCATGAGCTGGCGAAACAGCTCGGAACGACAAGCAAGGAACTTCTCGCCACGCTCAAGGAGCAGGGTGAGTTCGTGAAGTCGGCGTCCTCGACGGTGGAACCGCCGGTCGTCAAGAAGATGAAGAGCCACTACGGGGCGGCGACGGAGTCCAAGAAGGACGACGCCGCCCTCCCGGACCTGAGCGGTCAGCCGACCGCCCAGGCGACCCGCCCCGCCGCCGCGTCGGCGGAGCCCTCCACCGCCACCCCCGGCGCAGCGAAGCCGGGTCCGAAGCCCGGTGGCGCCAAGCCGGGTGCGGCGAAGCCCGGTGCAACCAAGCCCGGCCCCGCCACCTCGGCGAAGCCAGGTGCCGCCCCGAAGTCCGCCGCCACGCCCGCCGACGCCCGTCCCGCCACCCCGGCGGACGAGGCTCCGGAGGCGGGGAAGTCGTCCGCGACCGCGCCCACGGCGTCCCCGAAGCCGCAGGGCGACCGCCCGAAGCCGGGTACGGCTAAGCCGGCGGCCAAGCCCGCCCCGCAGGACGCACCGTCCTCGAAGCCGGGCCCGCGGCCCGGCCCGAAGCCCGGTGCGGCCCGTCCGGGTGCCAAGCCGGGTCCCAAGCCCGGTGGCCGCGCGCCCCGCGTCGCCAACAACCCGTTCTCCTCCGGCACGGAGCGTCCCACGCCCCGTCCGCAGGGTGGACAGGGCGGACAGGGCGGCAAGTCCGACATGCCCCGCCCCGGTGGTTCCGCAGGCCGTCCGGCCCCGCGCCCCGGTGGCACCGGTGCGGCGAAGCCGGGTGGACGTCGTCCGAGCCCCGCTTCCATGCCCAGCCACCCCAGCCCCGGGCAGATGCCGGCCAAGGCCAGCACCGGTGGCGGCGGCGGCCGCGGCCGTGGTGGCCAGGGCGGTCCCGGTGCCGGCGGTCCGGGAGGACCCCGCGGTGGTCGCGGCGGTCGTCGCGGCGGTACCGCGGGTGCCTTCGGTCGTCCCGGTGGCGCCCCGCGTCGCGGACGTAAGTCGAAGCGGCAGAAGCGTAACGAGTACGAGGCGATGCAGGCACCGAGTGTCGTCGGCGGCGTGAAGCTGCCGAACGGCAAGGGCGCCAAGATTCGCCTGCGCCGCGGTGCGTCGCTGTCCGACTTCGCCGAGAAGATCAACGCCGATCCGGCCGCACTGGTCCAGGCGATGTTCAACCTCGGTGAGATGGTCACCGCGACCGCGTCCGTACCGGACGACACCCTGAAGCTGCTCGGCGACGAGATGGCCTACAACGTCGAGGTCGTCTCCCCGGAGGACGAGGACCGCGAACTGCTGCAGTCCTTCGACCTGCAGTTCGGCGAGGACGTCGGAAGCCAGGAGGACCTGCAGCACCGGCCGCCGGTGGTCACGGTCATGGGTCACGTCGACCACGGCAAGACCCGCCTGCTCGACACCATCCGCAAGACCAACGTCGGAGGTGGCGAGGCCGGTGGCATCACCCAGCACATCGGTGCGTACCAGGTGCCGGTGGAGGTCCACGACGAGGAGCGTCTGCTGACGCTGCTCGACACCCCCGGTCACGAGGCGTTCACCGCCATGCGTGCCCGTGGTGCCAAGGCCACCGACATCGCGATCCTGGTGGTTGCCGCGGACGACGGCGTGATGCCACAGACCGTGGAGGCCATCAACCACGCCAAGGCGGCCGATGTGCCGGTCGTGGTCGCGGTGAACAAGATCGACAAGGAGGGCGCGTCCCCGGAGAAGATCCGTGGCCAGCTCACCGAGTACGGTCTGGTCCCCGAGGAGTACGGCGGCGACACCATGTTCGTCGACATCTCCGCGAAGCAGGGCACGAACATCGAGAGCCTCCTGGAGGCCGTGGTGCTCACCGCCGACGCCTCGCTGGAGCTCGTCGCGAACCCGGACATGCCCGCACAGGGTGTGGCCATCGAGGCCCACCTGGACCGCGGTCGTGGCCCGGTGGCCAACGTCATCATCCAGCGCGGTACCCTGCGCGTCGGTGACTCCATCGTCGTCGGTGACGCGCACGGTCGTGTGCGCCGCATGGTCGACGAGCACGGTGCCGACGTCAAGGAGGCCGGCCCGTCCATGCCGGTGCAGGTCCTCGGCCTCACCAGTGTCTCCGGTGCGGGTGACAACCTGCTCGCGGTGGACGACGACCGGACCGCCCGGCAGATCGCCGACCAGCGCAACGCCCGTCGCCGCAACGCGATGCAGGCCCGGTCCCGCAAGCGGATCAGCCTGGAGGACCTGGACAAGGTGCTCAAGGAGACCAGCCAGCTCAACCTCATCCTCAAGGGCGACAACGCCGGTACGGTCGAGGCGCTGGAGGATTCGCTGCTGCAGATCGAGGTCGACGACGAGGTCAGCCTGAACATCATCGACCGCGGTGTGGGTGCAGTCACCCAGACCAACGTCGACCTGGCTGCCGCCTCCGACGCGATCATCATCGGCTTCAACGTCCGTGCGGAGGGCAAGGCCACCGAGGTCGCGAACTCCGAGGGTGTCGAGATCCGTTACTACTCGGTCATCTACGACGCCATCGACGAGGTCGAGCAGGCACTCAAGGGCATGCTCAAGCCGGTGTACGAGGAGCGCGAGATCGGTACCGCCGAGATCCGCCAGCTGTTCAAGGCCTCCGCAGTCGGCCTCATCGCCGGTACGATGGTGCAGACCGGCAAGATGCGCCGCAACGCGCAGGTGCGCCTGGTCCGCGACGGCAACGTCGTCGCGGAGAAGGCCACCATCGAGTCGCTGCGTCGCGAGAAGGACGACGTCACCGAGGTGAGCCACGGTTACGAGTGCGGCATGGTCCTGTCCTACCCGGACATCCAGGTCGGGGACATCATCCAGGCCTACGAGCTGGTCGAGGTTCCGCGCGACCAGGTCAAGAAGGACGGCAAGGACAGCTAGACCGGCGGGGCAGGCCCGGCCCGCAGGGCCGGCCTGACCGGCCCGGACACCCCGGTGTGCGGGGGACGTGCAGTGAGACGTCCCCCGGCACCGGGGTTCCGTCATGTCTGCGGCTAGAATCAGCGACGAGAAGGTGACCGGCGAGTCCGGCACATGACCGACACCGACACTAAAAGGGGTGCCTCCGATGGCAGACCACGCCCGCGCCGCCCGTATGGCCAAGCGCATCATGACCATTGTCGCCTCGGCGATCGAGCGCGAGGTGAAGGACCCGCGCCTGGAGTTCGTCACCGTGACGGACTGCCGGGTCACCGGCGACCTGCACGACGCCACGGTGTTCTACACCGTCCGCGGCCGGACCGTGGAGGAGGAGCCGGACACCGACGCCGCCGCGGAGGCCCTGCACCGAGCCCGTGGCCAGCTGCGCAAGATCGTCGGAGACCAGCTCTCGGTGCGCTTCACCCCGACGCTGCGCTTCGAGCTGGACACCGTGCCTGAGGCGTCCGCGCACCTGGAGGAGCTCCTGGCGAAGGCCCGGGACATCGACTCGCGCGTCCGCGCGCAGGCCGAGGGCGCCACCCCGGCCGGTGAGGCGGACCCGTACCGCGCGCCGTCGGACGAGTCCGGGGAGTGAGTTCAGCCCCTCCCGCAGGAGTGAGGGCGGACACCCGGACCATCCTCGGTCTGGCGTGGCCCGCCCTCGCGGTGTTGGCGGCCACCCCGGTGTACCTGCTGTGGGACACTGCGGTGGTCGGCAGACTCGGCGCCACCGAGCTGGCCGCACTGGCTGCGGGGGCGACCGTGCTGGCGCAGGTCACCGTGCAGCTGACCTTCCTGTCCTACGGGACGACTGCCCGCGCGGCCCGGCGTTACGGTGCCGGCGACACCCCGGGTGCGGTCGCCGAGGGGATCCAGGCGTCGTGGGTGGCGCTCGCGGTGGGCGGTGTCCTGGCGGTGATGGTGGCGGTCTTCGCCACTCCGGTGACCGGCTGGTTGACCGGTGGTTCGGGTGACGGCGGTTCCGCGGTCGCGGAGGAGGCCGCCACCTGGCTGCGGGTGACGTCTCTGTCGGTGGTGCCGGCACTGTTGACGATGGCGGGCAACGGCTGGTTGCGCGGTGTGGCCAACACCCGTGCGCCGCTCTACTTCACCCTCGCCGGCGTGGTGCCGATGATCGTCACCGTGCCCTGGGCGGTGGACCGCTACGGTCTCGTCGGCTCGGCGTACGCCAATGTGCTGGGTGAGACGATCATCGCGTCCTGTTTCGTGGTGGCGGTCGTGGTGACGTGGCGCAGGGTCGGCGACGGTCGCGCGGTACGGCCGAGTTGGGCGGTCATCCGGCCCCAACTGTCGATGGGACGTGACCTCATCCTGCGTTCGATGAGTTTCCAGGTCGCCTTCGTGTCCGCGGCGGCGGTCGCCGGGCGGATGGGCGACGCCTCACTGGCCGCGCACCAGGTGATGCTGCAGCTCTGGAACTTCCTCACCCTGGTACTGGACTCGGTGGCGGTGGCGGCCCAGACACTGGTCGGCGCCGCGCTGGGTTCGGCGTCGGCCGGGGCGGCCTGGCAGGTCGGACGTCGCGTCCTGCGTTTCTCGGTGGGGGCCGGCCTGCTGCTGTCCGCGGTGCTGGCGGCCGGTGCCGTGGTGATTCCGGGGCTGTTCACCTCCGATGAGGCGGTGCTGTCGACGATG
Organism: Corynebacterium sp.; assembly: GCF_022712195.1. Lineage (GTDB taxonomy): Bacteria > Actinomycetota > Actinomycetes > Mycobacteriales > Mycobacteriaceae > Corynebacterium. The sequence goes on from NZ_JALAGY010000093.1 coordinate 39,421, forward strand.
TGGGGTCCGTGGTGGATCCTGGTGGTGATGGTCGGTCTCGGCGGGGTGGTGTTCGCCATCGACGGGGTGCTGCTGGGGGCGGGGGACGTGGCCTTCCTGCGCACCGCCTCGATCGTCTCGGTTCTCGCCGGTTTCCTGCCGGGTGTCTGGTTGTCCCGGGTCTTCGGCTGGGGTCTGACTGGTGTGTGGTGCGGGCTGCTGGCCTTCATCGTGATCCGTCTGGGTGCGGTGGTGTGGCGCTACCGGAGTGGACGGTGGGTACGCACCGGCGCCTGAGGAAAGGCCGTGACGTGACGGATGTGGCCCATGTGGCTAGAGTGGCGTAAATGACGGGTATGGAGAAACCAGACGCCACCGCGGGGCAGTCGGCGTTCGCGTCGACGCCCGGGGGCCGGCGGACGTTGTGGGCCGTCTCCGACCTCCACGTCGCGGCACGGGGCAACCGTGACCTCGTCGACCGTCTCGTCCGTCCCGGGAACCCCGGCGACTGGCTTATCGTGGCCGGCGACGTCGCGGAACGCACCTCCACGATCCTGGAGACGCTGCGCGCCCTGGCGGAGAGGTTCGCCCAGGTGATCTGGGTTCCCGGCAACCACGAACTGTTCTCCCGCGACTCCGACGACGTCCACGCCGAGGACAAGTACGGGGAGCTGGTCAAGGGCTGCCAGTCGATGGGGGTGCTCACCCCGGAGGACCCGTACCCGCGGTTCGCCGGCCGTACCGTCGTGCCGATGTTCACGCTGTACGACCACTCCTGGCGTGACCCGCTCGTCACGGTGGAGCGCGCCCTGGCGGACGCTGAAGGCAACGGGGTGGTCTTCACCGACCAGGTCGCCATCGCCCCCTATACCGACGTTCCCCTCTGGTGCCAGCGCCGCCTGGGATACACTGTGCGACGACTGTCGAAGGTGTCGGGGCCGACGGTGCTGGTCAACCACTGGCCGCTGGTGCGGGAGGTGACCGCACGGCTCCGGCTGCCGGAGGTCGCGCTGTGGTCGGGGAGCCGGCACACGCAGGACTGGCCGGTGCGCTTCGGTGCGGAGACAGTGATCTACGGGCACCTGCACATCCCGGTCGTCACCGAGGTGGACGGTGTCCGGCACGTCGAGGTCTCGCTGGGCTACCCGAGGGAGCGCGAGCGGACCCTCGACCAGCGCCGCGAACGGAACCTCTGGCCGTACCCGGTGCTGACCGAGCCAGCCGGAGAGGAAGCGGGATGATCATCTCAGCACCCTATGTCGCGGTGGGCTTCGGGGACACCGACCGGGAACCGGTGGTTCCCCGTGACCTCATCCCCGCCGACGCCGGTCTGGTGGAGTACCACCCCGGCCGTGTCATCGACCTGACCCACTACCGGGAACTCGACGACGAGGAACGCAGGATCGTCGACTCGGCGGTCGACTCCCGCAAGGCGGAGTTCGGGGACGGCCGCTGGTGTGCCCACCGGGCGCTGCGCGGGCTGGGGGTGGACGGGCCGATCCTGCGCGGGGAGAAGGGCCGGCCCCTGTTCCCCGGGCCGGTCACCGGGACCATCTCACACACGCGGGGCCTGCGGGTCGCCCTGGTGGGCAGCACGCAGCGGTGGCGCAGTCTCGGACTGGACGTGGAGGTCGCGCAACCGTTGCCCGACGGCGTGTTGTCCGCGGTGAGTTCCCCAGTGGAGCGCCGGTCACTGCAGCGGGCCGCGCAGCGGGCGCCCGGACGGTCCCTGGGTACGGTGCTGTTCAGTGCCAAGGAGGCGGTCTACAAGGCCTGGTTCCCTCTGGTGGGGAGGTTCCTGGACTTCGACGAGGTCGAACTGCACCTCGATGTCACCCCCCGGAACGACGGAACCTCCGCCGACGAGGTCGGCGGAGGCTGGCATGCCCGGGTGCTGTCGCATCCGAGTCCGGTCGCCACCATCGAGGGGCACTGGGTGATCCGCGACGGCTTCGTGGTCACCGTCTGCGCGATCCCCGGCTGATCAGTAGTACCCGCCCTGGCGGAAGTCCCAGGAGTTGAACTGGTCGGAGAGGATCAGGACGATCTCGTCGTTGTAGATGCCCTTGCGGATCAGGGTGGGGCACGGGGTGATTCCGCGCTTGCCGTTCTGCTCGGGGACCAGGTTGCCCTCGTCGTCGACCATCGAGACCATCACACCCTGCTCGTAGCGGGTGTCGATGGTCTTGTCGGGCTGGATGGAGGCGACGTAGTCGTTGCCCTCGATGATCAGGTCGGCTTCACCGGCGATCTCGTCGCCGATGCCCTCGATCAGACCGCGGTTGCCCTGGCCGGACGGGTTCGCCGAGGAGGCGAACACCAGGCGACGGTCCTTCTCCCACAGCTCACGGGCGATGTTCTCGCCAGGGGTGCCGAACTTCAGCACGAAGCAGCTGGTGTTGCGGGTGTCGGAGGCCAGCTCACCGGCGCCCTCCGGCATGTACTTCTCCTGGGCGCCGTCCTTCCAGGGCAGGATGCAGCCCATGAGGATGTCGCGGTCCACGCAGGTCTGGTAGAACTTCTCGATCTCCGGGGTCAGCTGCGCGAGCTCGCGGAGCTGGTCCATGGAGCCGCACAGCACCACGCCGGGCTTGTTGCGCTTGCGGTGCTTGACAGCGAACTTGCGCTCGAGACCCTCGCGGTCACTCGTGGCGATGATGTAGCCGACCTTGGTGGGGGTGACCACGATGTGTCCCGGGGTGCGGAGCAGGTCGACGGCTTCCTGCTGCAGTCCACCGTTCCACCGGATCTGGCGGGAGTTCTCGTTCTCTGCCATGTGTTCCTCTCTTGAAGTCCTACTGGTATTCGGGCCGGCAGGTCTCGCCCTGCCACACTGCGTCTCACTGGTCGGGAGACTCAGTCTCACACTCTGGCATTGTAGTGCACTCCGGCCGGGGTTGCGGAACGGGGGTGCACGGCGCCTCCCGGAGGTCAGTCCATCCCGGCCGGACGGGCCACGAAGACACTCGCCGCGCGGCGGCCCTTCTCCTCGAGCAGGGCGATCGCCCGACCGTCCGGGGTCACCGCGGCGTGGACCCCGGGGATTCCGGCGGGGGAGAGCCACTTGCCGAGTGACAGTGCCACCCCGTCCTCCCCGGAAACCTCACGGACCGGGAAGCAGGTGGACATGGCCTCGTCGAGGGACATCGTCAGGGAAGGGGCGGCGCCGGTGTCGTCACGCACGGCGGAAAGCTCGTCCAGGGTCCGTGCCGCGTCCACGGAGAACGGCCCGGCGCTTGTCCGGCGCAGCGCGGTGAGGTGCCCGCCGACCCCCAGTGCGCCGCCCACGTCCCGTGCGATGGAACGGATGTAGGTGCCGGAGGAGCAGTGCACACTGATGTCGGCCTCGACCACCGCGGCGGAATCTGCGCCGTCGTCCGCGGTGACGGTCCGCACCGCGGAGACCGTGAGCTCGTGTACGGTCACCGGCCGTTCCGGGAGCACCACGTCCACCCCTTCTCGGACGAGTTCGTGGGCACGGCGTCCGTTGACCTTGATCGAGCTCACACTGCTGGGGCGCTGCATGATCTCGCCGCGCTGGGCGTCGAAGGCCTCCCGGATCCGCTCGTCGGTGAGGGCCGCCATGTCGGCGGTGGAGGCACGGGAGAGAACCTCCCCCTCCCTGTCGTCGGTCAACGTGGCGGAGCCGAAGCGGACGGTGGCCTCGTAGCGTTTGTCGTGGGTCACCACGTGCGCGAGGAACTTCGTGCCACGTTCGACCCCCACCACCAGGACGCCGGTGGCCATCGGGTCGAGCGTGCCCGAGTGGCCGACCCGTCGGGTGCCGAAGATGCGACGGCACCGGGAGACGACGTCGTGACTGGTCATTCCGGCGGGCTTGTCGACGATCACGAGACCGGAGCGGGAGATGATCCCGTCGGGCGTTTTGCTTCCAGACATGGAGCACAGTCTAGGTGCCGCCGCGAAGTGTCGTAGTGTGGTGTCCGTGGATATCTGGAACGGACTGGACGAGGTTCCCTCGGACCTCCAGGGAAGCGTGGTGACGATCGGTGTCTTCGACGGAGTGCACCGCGGACACCAGACACTGATCGACACCGCGGTCACCCGGGCGCGGGACCTGGGTGTCCCGGCGCTGATGATGACCTTCGATCCGCACCCTACGGTGATCTTCCTGCCGAAGAGCGTCCCTCCGTTGCTGGCCACCGTGGAGCAGCGCGCGGTCAGTGCCGCACGGTACGGCATCGACGGCATGGTGGTCGTCGCCTTCGACGACGAGATCATCTCGTGGAGCCCGGAGGAGTACTTCCGGCGGGTGATCCTCGACCTGTTCAAGGCGAAGGTCGTCGTCATCGGGGACAACTTCACCTTCGGAAGCCAGGCCTCCGGCACCGCCGGGACGATGAGGGAACTGGGGGAGAGGTACGGCGTCGAGGTCGTCGTCCACGGTCTCCTGCGTGACGGCGACGGGGACGGCGGCCACACCGTGTGCTCCTCCTGGATCCGTGAACGACTGTCCCACGGCGACGTCGCCGCGGCCGCCGGTGCGCTCGGGCGAAACTTCACCGTGCGTGGGGTCGTCACCCGCGGCGCAGGACGGGGTGGGGCGGCCCTGGGGTTCCCTACGGCCAACCTGTACTTCCCGGACAGTCAGGCACTGCCGGCGGACGGCGTGTACGCCGGTGACCTCAGGATCCTGCCGACGCACAAGGACCCCGCCGGCGCCGTCGTCGGTGACATGCCGGTGGACGTTCACCTGCCCGCGGCGATATCGGTGGGCACCAACCCCACCTTCGGCGACGAGACCCGCAGCGTCGAGGCCTTCGTCCTGGACCACGAGGCGGACCTGTACGGGCGCAAGGTCACCGTGAGTTTCGTGGACCGTATCCGGGGGATGGAGACCTACAGCGGGCTCGACGAGCTGGTCGAGGCGATCGGCAGGGACGTGGAGGCGACCCGCAGATTGGTCCCCCGCGAGCGGGGATGATAATGTCATCCGGTCTGTGACTGTGGTTCGCGGTAGTCACAACGGCGGTCGCCTCCGGGTGGCGCGTCCACCTCATTCGCGCGGACTGAAACAACCATCAGGAGATTCACATGGCTCTGACCAAGGACCAGAAGGCCGAGACCCTCAAGGAGTTCGGCGTCCACGAGACCGACACCGGCTCGCCGGAGGCGCAGGTCGCGCTGATGACGGTGCGTATCCGTCAGCTGACCGAGCACCTCAAGTTCCACAAGCACGACCACCACTCCCGCCGCGGACTGCTGCTGCTGGTCGGTCGTCGCAAGAGGCTGCTGAAGTACCTCCAGGAGAACAACGTCGAGCGCTACCGTTCCCTGATCGAGCGCCTGGGCCTGCGCCGCTAGGCACGAGCCCGCACAGCGCCGGCACCGACCCCGTGGACCGTCACCGACGGCCCGCGGGGTCTTGTCGTGTCCGGGGGTGCACGGCACTGCCGGGCGCGGTCGCGGCCTGCAGTGGTGTAGGATGATCTGCGGTAATCGTCCAGAGCATGAGAAACCGAACCCGAGGCCGGCACCGACGATCGGCACAGGGACAGAAAAAGACGCAGAAGGTATACACATCAACGTGACCCCGCAGAACGAGAACGACACCCAGCCGAAGAAGGCCTCGACGAAGAAGGCCCCGGCGAAGAAGACCGCCGCGAAGAAGGCGCCCGCCAAGAAGACGGCCGCGGCGAAGAAGGCACCCGCGAAGAATACCCAGGCCACGAAGGCCCCCGTGAAGGCCGCGGCAGAGAAGAAGGCGCCCCAGAAGAAGGCACCGCAGAAGAAGGCGCCGGCCGTCAAGACTCCTGTCGCGCCGACCCACAAGGCCGAGCTGATCGACCCGGAGTCGGGCATCTGGGAGTCCACCGCCACCATCGACAACGGTGACTTCGGTACCCGCACCGTCTCCTTCGAGACCGGGCTGCTGGCCCGCCAGGCGGACGGCGCCGTCACCGCCTACCTCGACGACGACACGATGATGCTGTCCACGACCACGGCCTCGAAGAAGCCGAAGGAGAACCTCGACTTCTTCCCGCTGACCGTCGACGTCGAGGAGCGCATGTACGCCGCGGGTCGGATCCCCGGCAGCTTCTTCCGTCGTGAGGGCCGCCCCGGCACCGAGGCGATCCTGGCCTGCCGCCTGATCGACCGCCCGCTGCGACCGACCTTCGCCAAGGGGATCCGCAACGAGGTCCAGGTCGTCGTCACCGTCATGTCCATGGATCCGGACGACATGTACGACGTCGTGGCCATCAACGCCGCCTCGGCCTCCACGCAGCTCTCCGGCCTGCCGGTCTCCGGGCCCGTCGGTGGCGTGCGCATGGCACTGGTGGTCGACGAGGACCACGCCGAGGGCCAGTGGGTCGCTTTCCCCACCCGTCAGCAGCAGGACCGGGCCGTCTTCGAGCTCGTCGTCGCCGGCCGCGTCGTCGAGCCGGTCCGTAAGGGCCGCAGCCGCCGTAAGCCCGCCCCCGGTGAGAACGTCGCCATCATGATGGTCGAGGCCGGGGCGACCGACTCGGTCGTCGAGCGCGTCGCCGAGGGCGCCCCGGCGCCGACCGAGGCCGTCGTGGCCCAGGGTATCGACGCCGCCCGCCCGTTCATCGCCGAGCTCTGCGGGGCCCAGGCTGCGCTGGCCGACGCGGTCGACGCACAGGCCCGCTCCTTCGAGCTCTTCCCGCCTTTCGGCGAGGACGTCTTCGCCGCCGTCGAGTCCGAGTCCGCCGACAAACTGGCCGGCATCATGTCCATCGCGGACAAGGCCGAGCGTGACGAGGCGCTCTCCGAGGACATGGCCGCCACCGTGGAGGCCCTGGAGGCGCAGTTCGAGGGGCGCACCTCCGAGATCCGCAACGCCCACAACGAGGTGACCCGTCAGCTGGTGCGTAACCGCATCCTCACCGACGGTTTCCGCATCGACGGCCGTGACGCCACGGCCATCCGCGACCTCGGCGTGATGATCGACCTGGTGCCGCGTGCGCACGGTTCGGCGCTCTTCGAGCGTGGCGAGACCCAGATCCTGGGCGTGACCACGCTGGACATGCTCAAGATGGAGCAGAGCATCGACAGCCTCAGCCCGGTGGACTCCAAGCGCTACATCCACCACTACAACTTCCCGCCGTACTCCACCGGTGAGACCGGCCGGGTCGGCTCGCCGAAGCGGCGTGAGATCGGCCACGGCGCCCTCGCCGAGCGCGCCCTGGTGCCGGTGCTGCCGTCCCGCGAGGAGTTCCCCTACGCCATCCGCCAGGTCTCCGAGGCGTTGAGCTCCAACGGTTCGACGTCGATGGGGTCGGTGTGTGCGTCCACCCTGTCGCTGTACAACGCCGGTGTGCCGCTGAAGGCACCGGTGGCGGGTATCGCCATGGGCCTGGTCACCGGTGAGGTCGACGGCTCGGAGAGCTACGTCACCCTGACCGACATCCTCGGTGCCGAGGACGCCTTCGGAGACATGGACTTCAAGGTCGCCGGCACCGCCGACTTCGTCACCGCCCTGCAGCTGGACACCAAGGTCGACGGCATCCCCACCGATGTCCTGGTCTCTGCCCTGGCACAGGCACGCAGCGCCCGCCTGGAGATCCTGTCCACCATGGGTGAGGCGGTCTCCGGGCCGGAGGAGATGAGCGAGTTCGCCCCGCGCATCACCACCGTCAGCGTCCCCCAGAACAAGATCGGTGAGCTCATCGGCCCGAAGGGCAAGACGATCAACCAGATCACCGAGGAGACCGGCGCGAACATCTCCATCGAGGACGACGGCACCGTCTTCATCTCCGCCGCGGACGGCAAGGCCTCCGAGGCGGCGCTGGACCGGGTCAACTCGATCGCCAACCCGCAGCTGCCGAAGGTCGGCGACCGCTACCTGGGAACGGTGGTGAAGACCACCGCCTTCGGTGCCTTCATCTCCCTGCTGCCGGGCCGCGACGGTCTCATCCACATCTCGAACCTGGGCGGCGACCGCCGGGTCGAGAAGGTCGAGGACGAGGTGTCCGTCGGCCAGGCGCTCGAGGTCGAGATCGCCGACATCGACAACCGGGGCAAGATCTCCCTGGTCCTCGTCGACGCGAGCTGACCGCCCCGGCGGGGCTCCGCCCACCAGCCACACCCACCACAGGAAAGATTCAGGAGCAGATGCACATGACGAAGGTCGGAGTTCTCGGAGCACACGGCAGGGTCGGCACCGCCGTCGTCGCCGCGGTGGAGAAGACGGACGGTCTGGAACTGTCTGCGGCCCTGGACCACGGGGACGACCTCGCGGCCCTGGTCGACAGCGGTACCGAGGTGGTCGTCGACTTCACCGTCCCGGACGCCGTCATGGGCAACCTGGAGTTCTGCGTGGCCAACGGCATCCACGCCGTCGTGGGCACCACCGGGTGGACCCCGGAGCGTTACGACACCGTGCGCGGTTGGCTGGAGGAGTCGCCGTCGACCGGGGTGCTGGTGGCCCCGAACTTCGCCATCTCCGCGGTGCTCACCATGAAGCTGGCGGAGATCGCCGCGCCGTACTTCGATTCCGCCGAGGTCATCGAGCTGCACCACCCGAACAAGAAGGACGCGCCGTCCGGCACGGCCGTGCACACCGCCGAAGGCGTGGCACGGGCACGTCGGGCGGCCGGGCTGGGGGAGCAGCCGGACGCCACCGACCAGTCGTTGGACGGCGCCCGTGGCGCCGACGTCGACGGCGTGCCCGTCCACGCGGTCCGGATGACAGGTATGGTCGCACACGAGCAGGTCATCCTCGGTGCCGCTGGTCAGACACTGACCATCAAGCAGGACTCCTACGACCGGGAGTCCTTCGTGCCCGGCGTCCTGCTGGGTGTCGAGAAGATCGCCGCGAACCCGGGGCTGACCGTGGGCCTGGAGAAGTTCCTCGGGCTGGACACCCTCGGCGTACCCGCCGAGTAGTTCGACGCGATGCCCACCACCTCCGAATTCTCCGCCCGGCTGATCTCCCAGACGACGTTCACCCCTCCCGAGGACGTCCCCTGGGAGCCGTCACCGGCGGGCGGTGACGCCTCGAACCTCGTGGAGTTCGCCGGCCGTGCCTGCTACGAGACGTGGGACCGTCCGAACCCGCACACCGCGCAGAACGACGCGTACGTCCGGCACATCCTCGACGTCGGCCACCTCAGCCTCCTGGAACACGCCTCGGCAGGGGTGTACCTGCGCGGGGTGTCGCGGTCGTGCGCGCACGAGATCATGCGCCACCGGCACTTCTCCTTCAGCCAGCTGTCCCAGCGTTACGTACCCCCTGAGCAGTCCGAGGTGGTGGTGCCGGACGCCGTGGCCGCCGACCCGGAGATCGCCGAGCTGCTGCTTCACGCCACCGACGTCGCCCGGGACGCCTACGAGGAACTCCTGGAGGCGCTCGAGGCCCGCTCCACCGGCGAGTCCAACTCCGTGCTGCGCGCGAAGCAGGCCCGCCAGGCGGCGCGTGCGGTCCTGCCGAACGCGACGGAGACACGGTTCGTCATGACCGGGAACATGCGTTCCTGGCGTCACTTCATCGGCATGCGTGCCGCCGAGCACGCGGACCCGGAGATCAGGCGCGTGGCGGTGACCTGTCTGGGGCTGCTGCGGGAGGTCAGCCCGGAGATCTTCGACGACTTCACGGTCACCGAACTGCGGGACGGCTCGCTGATGGCGACCAGCCCTTACGTGGCGGACATCTGACGTCACCGGCGCGTCGGCGGGGGGTCCTGGTACACATCGGGGCCCGCGGGCGGTAACCTATGCTGACATGAGCACAGGTATGACAGCGACAAGAGGAGCCGAGTTCTTCGGCACGGTCTCTGTGGCGATGGTGACGCCCTTCGCGAAGGACGGCAGCATCGACCTGGACGCCGGCGTGTCCCTGGCGGGACACCTGGTGGACCAGGGTTGCGACGCTCTTGTTCTGAGCGGCACCACGGGTGAGTCACCCACGGTGCGCCCCTCGGAAAAGATCGACCTGCTCAAGGCGGTCCGCGCTGAACTCGGGGACAGGGTGAAACTTGTCGCCGGCAGCGGAACCTACAGCACCGCGGACTCCGTGGAGCTGTCGAAGGCATCGGCTGCCGCCGGTGCGGACGGCCTGCTCGTGGTCACCCCGTACTACTCGCGACCGAGTCAGGAAGGGCTCTACCGGCACTTCACCGCTGTGGCGGACGCCGTAGACACCCCGATCTGCCTCTACGACATTCCGTCGAGGTCCGTGGTCCCGATCGAGAGCGACACGATCCGTCGTCTCGCCGACCACCCGAACATCCGGGCGGTCAAGGACGCCAAGGGCGACCTCCCCGCAGCGATGCAGCTGCTGGAGGAGACGGAACTGGCGTGGTATTCCGGGGACGACCCACTGAACGTGCCGTGGCTCGCCGTCGGTGCGACCGGCATGATCTCCGTCATCGGACATGTCGCCGCCTCGCAGCTGCGTGCACTCCGCGACGCCGTCGACGTCGGTGACATCACCGGCGCCCGGTCGATCGCCAACCGCCTGACCCCGCTGACCCGTGCCCAGGCCCGGCTCGGAGGGGTGGCATTCGCCAAGGCGGCACTCACACTTCAAGGAATCGAGGTGGGCGCACCGCGCCTGCCCATCATCGAGCCCACGTCGGCAGAGATTGACCGACTGGCAGAAGACCTGCGAGACGCAGGGGTATAAGGACACTATGACTGAGAACCGTTCCCGGGCACGCAAGGTGACCCGGAAGGCCGCTCCGCCGAGCGCTGAGACCAGCGCCGCGGACGTGACCGCCACCTTCAACGACGGCGGCCAGGTCAACGCCTCCGCCGTGGAAGCGCAGCAGACCTCCGTCGACGGCGGAGCGTCCGGCGACGACGCAGCGTCGTCCACCTCCGACAGGAACTCCGGCAACGGTGCCGGAAACAGCCGTTCCCGCTCACGCCGCTCCCGCGGTCGGGGCAACGGCGGCAACGGTGGCGGCAACACCACCAACAACAGTAACTCCGGTAACTCCGGCAACAGCCGTAACCGCGGTGGCCGCAACCAGGGTGGCCAGAACAACCAGGGCAACCAGGGTGGCGGCAACCGCAACCGCGGCAAGGGCAACAACCAGGGCGGCGGCGACCGCCGTCGCAACGCCGTGCAGACGATGCAGGGTGCCGACCTGACCCAGCGGCTGCCGAAGCCGCCGAAGGCCCCGAAGGACGGCCTGCGGGTCATCGCCCTGGGCGGTATCTCCGAGATCGGCCGCAACATGACCGTCTTCGAGTACCACAACCGCATCATCATCATCGACTGCGGCGTGCTCTTCCCCTCGTCGGGTGAGCCGGGCGTCGACCTGATCCTGCCGGACTTCTCCTACCTCGACGACAAGTGGGACCGCGTCGAGGCGCTGGTGGTCACCCACGGGCACGAGGACCACATCGGTGCCATCCCGTGGCTGCTGAAGCAGCGGGCCGACATCCCCATCATCGGTTCCCGGTTCACCTGCGCGCTCATCGCCGCTAAGTGCCAGGAGCACCGTCTGCGCCCGAAGCTCATCGAGGTCGACGACACCTCCCACGAGAGCCGCGGCCCCTTCGACATCCGCTTCTTCAACGTGGGCCACTCCATCCCCGAGTGCCTCGGTGTCGCGCTGAAGACCGGCGCCGGCATGGTCGTGCACACCGGTGACGTCAAGCTGGACCAGACACCCGCGGACGGTCGCCCGACCGACCTGCCGGCACTGTCCCGCTTCGGTGACGAGGGCATCGACCTGTTCCTCTGCGACTCCACGAACGCCACCACCCCGGGGGTCTCGCCCTCTGAGGCGGCGATCGGCCCGAACCTGCGCCGTATCGTCACCGAAGCCAAGCAGCGCGTGATCATCGCCTCCTTCGCCTCCAACGTCGCCCGTGTGCAGATGGCCGTTGACGCGGCCGTGGCGGCGGGGCGCAAGGTCGCCTTCAACGGGCGGTCGATGATCCGCAACATGGAGATCGCCGAGCGTCTCGGTCTGCTGACCGCCCCGCGCGGCACCATCGTCTCCATGGACGAGGCCAGCCGTATGGCACCGCACAAGGTCGTGCTGATCACCACCGGCACGCAGGGTGAGCCGATGGCCGCCCTGTCACGGATGGCCCGGCGCGAGCACCGCCAGATCACCGTGCGCCCGGGCGACCTGATCGTCCTGTCGTCGTCGCTGGTGCCCGGCAACGAGGAGGCCGTCTTCGGTGTCATCAACATGCTGTCCCAGATCGGCGCCGAGGTCATCACCGGCAAGGACGCCATGGTGCACACCTCCGGTCACGGCTACTCCGGTGAGCTGCTGTTCCTCTACAACGCGGCCCGTCCGCGCAACGCCATGCCCGTGCACGGAGAGTGGCGCCACCTGCGCGCCAACCGTGAACTGGCCATCTCCACCGGTGTGGCACGCGACCACACGGTGCTGGCGCAGAACGGCGTGGTCGTCGACCTCGTCAACGGCCAGGCGTCCGTGGTCGGGCAGATCCCGGTGGGCAACCTCTACGTCGACGGCGTCACCATGGGTGATGTGGGAGCCGAGGAGCTGGAGGACCGCACCGCGATGTCCGAGGGCGGTCTCATCTCCGTGACGGTGGTCATCGACAACCGCACCGGTCGGCCGCTCGAGGATCCGCAGGTTCAGGCACGAGGCTTCTCGGACGCCTCGAAGGACATGATGCGACAGGTCGCCGAGCTCGTCGACAACGTCATGCTCGACCTCTCGGGTCAGGGCGAGAACGACCCGTACCGGATGGCGCAGACCCTGCGCCGCAAGGTCGCCAAGTTCGTCAAGGACAAGTGGAAGCGCGAGCCGTTCATCGTTCCGACCGTGGTCCCGATGACGAGCGAGATCGTCGAGGAACTCGACCCCGAGGACCACGTGCCGTCCCTGTAGGTGACACCGGGAGATCCGTGACGGTCCGCCGGCTGCCCGCGTAGCATCGGGAGACATGACAGTCTCCCACGATGAACGCCTGGCACTGGCGGACCTTCTGTTGTCCCTGGGCCCTGACCGGCCCACCCTGTGCGAAGGGTGGACGACCCGCGACCTGGCCGTGCACCTCGTCCTGCGGGAGTACCGCCCGGACGCGATGGCGGGAATGTTCCTGCCTCTGCTGGGCGGGCACCTCGAGACCCTGAGCCGGCGGTACCGGGAGAAGGACTACAAGGACCTGGTGGAGCTCTACCGTGCCGGTCCGCCGGTGTGGAACCCGATGCGGCTCGGAGACCGGTTCATCAATCTGGGGGAGAACTTCGTGCACCACGAGGACGCGCGTCGTGGGGGAGGGGAGTGGTCGCCACGCGACCTGCCGCAACCCACCAGGGACACCCTGTGGGCCGCGGTGCGGCAAATCTCCCGGGGCCTGATACGCAGTTCCGGCGTCGCGGTGACCCTGGTGCGGACCGACGGCCGGGGCGAGTCGGTGACCGTGGGCGACAGTACCCCGGGCGTGACCGTCACCGGCGAGGCCGGGGAGCTTCTACTGTGGATCTACGGAAGAATCAAGGACTGTGACGTGACCGTCGAAGGTGACGAGGAGGACGTCCGCCGGGTCAGCCTCTGACGGCACGTGTTGTACGTGTCACTGGTGTGACGCGTGTTGCGACTGTTAAAGGTGGTGCTCTCGGGCTAAACTGGCGCGCATGTCAACGACCAGTCGCACGCGTACCTCTCCCGGGAACTCCTCCCGGCGCTCCACTGGGCGATCCTCCCGTCCGTCGGCGGGTTCGTCGGCGAAATCGTCCGCGCCCACGGCACGTACCCGGAGGACCCCCTCGTACGACACCACGGACTTCGAGCGCACCGGTGGTGCATTCGGCGCCGTCGGCTCCTCGGTGGGCTCCATGGTCGGCGGGATGTCACGCGGACTCGGCGGACTGGTGCGCAAGCTGTCGGTGAAGGTGCCCGACGCCCCCGACACGCCCGCCGAGGCGGCGACAGGCTACGGTGACCCCGACGAACTGCCGACCACGGTACTGGACCGTGCCAGCGCCTCGAAGAAGAAGACCCGCGGCCGTTCGAAAGGAGCAGACACAGACGTGGATCAACCGACCACGCCCGAGGACGCCGACTCGACGGCGGATCTCGACGATGCAGGACAGGCGGGAAGGGTACGTGTGGGAGGCCATTCCGACGGTGCCGCCCTGGGCGCGCTCGCGCTCGCGCTGATCATCGCCGGAACCTCCTGGTTCGGTGTCGGCGGCACAGTGGGCGGGGGCATCGACTTCCTGCTGACCTATCTGATCGGGGCAGCCGCGCTGCTCGTACCGGTGCTGCTGGCCGGCTCCGCCTGGGTGCTGATGGTCGGCGTGGAGACCACCCAACGCTCCCGGGTACGGCTCGGGCTCGGGGTGGGGATCATCGTCCTCGCCGTGCTGGGCATCGTGCACATCCTGGCGGGGCAGCCCGCCGACGTCGAGGGACGTGCCTCGGCCGGCGGCATCGCCGGCCAGTTCGTAGGCACCCCCATGGCCGTGGGCTTCAGTGAGTACGTCGCTGTTCCGCTGCTGCTGATGGTCGTCGTCTACGGTGCCCTGCAACTGACCGGGATGACGGTCAAGCAGCTCGTCGGCGCACTGGCCGGCTGGCTGGGGTACCGCGCGCGCAGCCACCGCGACGGGATCCACGACGATTACGACGACTACGCCGGCTACGACGACTACGCCGATGACGAGGACGAGTACGCCTCAGTGGACCGCGAGCTCGAGGACGCCGTGCGCCACGACCGTGCGCCCCGGCCGACCACGCGGGCCCGACGCGGCTCCGCCGCAGACACCCGGGGACCCCAGGGCGTCAGGTCCAGGCCGACTGCGGGAGCTGCCCGTCCGTCACGTGCGACCAGTCCCATGGACAACTACCCGGTCGACCCGGGGGCAGACGACCAGGCGACACTCGTGTTCCGTGGCGGAGGCGCCGGCGCGCCTGTCGAGGACGACCTTGACGCCCCGTCCGTGGACGACGGTGCCGCAGTAGCGCCGCAGGCGGCTGCGGCCCCCCGCCCTACGCGGAAGTCCCGTCACTCGGACGAGCAGACCCCCGGCCTGGACGACGACCTGCTGGCGGCCCCGGCTGTTCCGGCTGCTCCGGCAGCGCAGGAGACCCGCACGATCCGCTCTGAGCCGGCCCCTGCAGCGGCCCCTGCGCCGGAGGAGCCTGCCGCCAGGACCGCCGCAGACGAGCGTGAGGAGATGCGACGTCGTATCCTCGCCCGGTCCGGAGCAGACACCGCGGCGGCGGTCGCGGGCGGAACCCGGACCAGCGGCGAGGCCGACCGGCAGGACGACCTTCAGGAAGGTGACGGCCAGGCCGAGCAGCTGGACGCCGCGGTGACCTCCGCCGAGTACCTCCTGCCGTCCACGGAGCTGCTCATCCCCGGTGAGGTCGCGAAGACCCACAGCGCGGCCAACGACCGCATGATCGAGGCGATCACCGACGTCTTCGCGGAGTTCAAGATCGACGCACAGGTCACCGGCTTCTCCCGCGGGCCGACAGTGACCCGCTACGAGATTGAGCTGGGCCCGGGCGTGAAGGTCTCGAAGATCACCAACCTCCAGTCGAACCTGGCCTACGCCGCGGCGACGGACAACGTCCGCCTGCTCACCCCGATCCCCGGCAAGTCCGCAGTGGGTATCGAGGTGCCCAACAGCGACCGTGAGATGGTGCGACTGGGTGACGTGCTCAACGCGCCCAACGTCCACGGTGACCCGGACCCGATGCTCATCGGTCTGGGCAAGGACATCGAGGGCACGTTCGTCGCACACTCGATCCAGAAGATGCCGCACCTCCTGGTGGCAGGTTCCACAGGCTCGGGTAAGTCCGCGTTCGTCAACTCCCTCCTGGTGTCCCTGCTCACCCGAGCCACCCCGGAGGACGTGCGACTGATCCTCATCGACCCGAAGATGGTCGAGCTGACCCCCTACGAGGGGATCCCGCACCTGGTCACACCGATCATCACCCAGCCGAAGAAGGCCGCTGCGGCGCTGACGTGGCTGGTCGAGGAGATGGAGCAGCGGTACATGGACATGAAGTCCACCCGCGTGCGCCACATCAAGGACTTCAACCGCAAGGTGAAGTCCGGCGAGATCACCACACCGGCAGGTTCAGAGCGCGAGTACCGTCCGTACCCGTACATCGTGTGCGTGGTCGACGAGCTCGCCGACCTGATGATGACCGCGCCCAAGGAGATCGAGGACGCGATCGTGCGGATCACCCAGAAGGCCCGGGCCGCGGGTATCCATCTGGTGCTGGCCACCCAGCGCCCGTCGGTGGACGTGGTCACCGGCCTGATCAAGACCAACGTCCCGTCCCGCCTGGCGTTCGCCACCTCCTCGCTGACCGACTCGCGCGTGATCCTCGACCAGGGTGGTGCCGAGAAGCTGATCGGCATGGGCGACGGCCTGTTCATCCCGCAGGGTGCCGGTAAGCCGCTGCGTATGCAGGGTGCGTTCGTCACCGACGAAGAGGTCCAGGCAGTGGTCGACGCCGCCAAGGACCAGGCCGAGCCCGACTACACCGACGGCGTCACCGAGGACAAGGCAGCCGAGGCGAAGAAGGACATCGACCCGGACATCGGAAACGATCTCGAGGACCTGCTGCAGGCTGTGGAACTCGTGGTGACCAGCCAGTTCGGCTCCACATCGATGCTGCAGCGTAAGCTGCGCATCGGCTTCGCCAAGGCGGGGCGGTTGATGGACCTCATGGAGACACACGGCGTCGTCGGCCCGTCCGAGGGATCGAAGGCCCGCGACGTGCTGGTGAAGCCTGAGGAGCTGGACACCATCCTCTGGATGCTCAAGGGGGCGGACCCCGCCGAGGCCCCCAAGGAGCTGCAGGGAGACTCCGGGGTGCCGGAGCAGGACGGGGGCTACGGCACCGGCTACGACGAAGGCCACGACACGGGCCACGACACGGGCTACGACGCCCCGGCGCCCGCCGACACGGCCGGCTACGCGGGCCAGGACAGCGAGTCGACAGGGGAGATCCCGCGGGTCGACGAGGGGCAGCCGCGGATCGTCCACGCAGACCCGTCCCGGACGTCGGGTGCATTCTAGCCGGATTCTGGTAGAGTCCTGACATGTCAGGAGGGGAGTACCCCGCCCGCGGCACTGATCGTCAACACGGCGACCGCCTTCGGTCCCCGGTCGTGCCGGCCACCAGGAGCTGATCCCGGTGGTGGGGGAGACCTCCGGTCCACCCAGCCGACCGGAGGTTTCGACCCGTCATGGAAGTCAACGCACTCACCTGGATCATCACCGTCGCGGTGATCGCCGGATTCTTCATCTTCGATTTCTACGCCCACGTGCGTACGCCCCACGCCCCCTCCATCAAGGAGTCGGCATGGTGGAGCCTTTTCTACGTTGCCCTGGCCTGTGCCTTCGGTGTCTTCCTGTGGTTCACCTGGGGTGAGCCGGGGGACCCGCACGGTCACGGGGTGGAGTTCTTCACCGGCTACGTGACCGAGAAGGCCCTGAGCGTGGACAACCTGTTCATCTTCGCCCTGATCATGGGCTCGTTCAAGGTGCCGCGTGAGTACCAGCAGAAGGTGCTGCTGATCGGTATCGCGCTGGCCCTGGTTTTCCGTGGTGTCTTCATCGCCTTCGGTGCCGCGGCCATCGAGGCATGGTCCGATGTCTTCTACATCTTCGGCATCTGGCTGCTGTGGACGGCGTACACCGTGGTCCGCGACGAGCTGTCCGACGAGCCGGCGCGCGACCCCAGTGACATGAAACTGATCAAGGTGCTGAACAAGGCTGTGCCGGTCTCCGACGACTACAGCGGCGACAAGCTGCTGGTGCGCCGTCTCGGCAAGCTGACGGTCACGCCCCTGCTGGTCTGCCTCGTCGCGATCGGCATGACGGACCTGCTCTTCGCCCTGGACTCCATCCCCGCGATCTACGGCATCACCCAGGAGCCGTACATCGTCTTCACCACCAACGCCTTCGCGCTGCTGGGTCTGCGGCAGATGTACTTCCTGCTCGACGGCCTGCTCGACCGGCTGGTGTACCTGCCCTACGGTCTCGGGGTCATCCTGGCGTTCATCGGCGTCAAGCTTGTCCTGCACGCCCTGCACGAGAACGGCCTGCCCTTCATCAACGGCGGTCAGCCGGTGCATGACGCGCCGGAGGTCGAGACCGTGGTCTCGCTGGTCGTCATCGTCGGTGTGCTCGCGTTCACGGTGCTCGCCAGCCTCTGGAAGTCCAGGAGGGACGGTGCCGGGGAGGCGGCGTCCGATTCCGTGTCCGGCCCGACGGCCGAGGTCTCCGATTCCGCCGGGACCGCTGACCGCGACTGACACGGTGGGGAAGCCGGTGCACCAACTTCCGCGGCCACTGGGTAGGATGTGAGACGTGCAAGAGACTCAGCACGAGATGCAGAACAGTGACGGGAACGACGGCCACGGACGCCACGGTGACACCACCGGCGCCGGCAGGTCGCAGTTCGGTCGTGCCGTCCACCGGTTCAACCTCCCCAATGTCCTGACCACCGTCCGGATCATCCTGATCCCGGTATTCGTGTGGTTGTTGCTCGCAGCAGGTCCCCTGGACGGCGAACGGGAACTCGACAGCGCGCTGCGTTGGTGGGCCCTGCTGTCGTTCTGCGTGCTCATGGCGACTGACCAGCTGGACGGTTTCCTGGCCCGGCGTTACGAGGTGATCACCGACTACGGGAAGCTCGCTGACCCGATCGCCGACAAGGCGTTGATGATCTCGGCGCTGGTGTCCCTGAACCTGCTGGGCGACCTGTGGTGGTGGGTCACCGTCGTCATCGTCGTGCGGGAGCTCGGGATCACGGTGTGGCGGATGATCCTGGCCCGGAAGGGCAAGGTCGTCCCGGCCTCCAAGGGCGGGAAGCTCAAGACCGTGCTGCAGACCCTGGCTGTGGCGATGGTCATCGCACCGTTGCCCGCCTGGACTGACTGGCTGACGTACCCGCTGATGGGCCTGGCTGTCCTGGTGACCGTGGTGACCGGTGTGCAGTACCTCCTGGATTCCAGGAACCGCCCTGATGCCTGACGGCGCCGGCCCGTCACTCTCGGGGATCCTGGCCCGTCGGCTCGTGTCTGCCGCCACCTCGGCCGGGGTGACGGTGGCCACCGCTGAATCACTGACCGCCGGCGAGATCGCCTCCACCGTCGCCGGCGTGCCAGGAGCATCGGCTGTCCTGCGGGGAGGCCTCGTCGTGTACGCGACCGACCTCAAGGCGACGCTCGCCGGGGTCGACGGAGACCTCCTCGCCGCCCGCGGACCGGTGGACCCTGATGTCGCCCGTGCGCTGGCGCAGGGGGCCGCGATCCGCTGCGGCGCCGACATCGGCCTGGGGGTCACCGGCGTCGCCGGGCCCGACAGTCAGGACGGCCACCCGGTTGGTGAGGTCTACGTCGCGGTCTGGTCGGCGCCCCGCCAGGGCGAGGACGCCGTCGACCATGTGGTGAGACTCGAGGAGTCGGAGTATGCGGCCCCCTCGGGGCAGGCGGGGGAGCCTGCACCAGACCGGCGCGTCCTGATCCGCTCGGCGACGACTGCACGTGCGCTCTCCCTGGCGGTGGACGCGGTCGAGGCCCTCGACGCCCTCGGCGTGGTGGCCGAAGAGTAGTCGCTGAGGCGTTTCGTCTGTGTCGTGGGGCCGGTTGCGGGGCGGTGGCGGTCGGTGCCGGTCGGTGCCGGTGACGCCCCCGCACACGGTGGTCTAGACTTGAACGGGAACAAAAAGGGATCCCCAACCGTTGGAGACGGTGATGGCAAAGCACACTTCGGTACTCGAGAAAGAACGACCCGACGTCGACTTGGCGGGAGTCGACGCGGTCTCAACGCCTCTCGCCGAGCCTCTCCTGCGCGAGGCACTGGGGGCGACCCTGCGTGGCTTCCGTGAGGATTCCCACCGCACGCTCCGCGAACTCGCCGTCGCCGCCAATGTCAGCCCCGGTTACCTCTCGGAACTCGAGCGGGGACGCAAGGAGGTCTCCTCTGAGCTCCTGGCCAGCGTCTGCATGGCGCTGGGGATCCGGGTGTCGCAGGTGATCATCGAGGCCGCGGCGATGATGGCCTTCGACGCGGCCGCCGCGGAGCTGACGGCGGCGACACCGGTCGAGCCGGTCGCCGTCGCCGCCCACTGATATACTTTCCTGGTTCACCACAACGCCGGCCTGACCCCGGTCGGCGCCCACCCTGCGAC
>NZ_JALAGY010000094.1 GCF_022712195.1 Corynebacterium sp.
CGCCGACGGTGACCCGTCCGGCGACACCGCGGGCCACGCCGGTCCTGCGTCCGCGTCCGCCCTACGGCCCCTCCCGTCCGCGCCCCCTGGAGCCGGTGATCGTGGATCGTGTGGAGGTCACCGCACCGCCGCGCCCCCACGGACTGCGCATCCTCTACGACGTGCCGACACCCGCAGGCCCGCGGATGCGCGACATCCCCACCCCGCGCGGCCTGCCGACACGCACGGTCCCCACGCCGCAGGGGCTCGGTGTGTCGGTCCACCCGACGGTCCGGCGTCACCGTCGTATCCCGGTGACTGTCGACACCGGACGTCGCTGGGGCGGTGGCCCGTCCGACACCTCCGACGCGTCCGACGCCGACAGGAGCACACGATGACCGCAACACACCACACGGAACAGTACCGTCCCGCACCCTCCGGGCGGTTCGCCGTCGACCTGTCCGCGTCCGACGACGTCTCGACCCCACCCCCCTCTGATACAGGTGACCCAGGCACCGACCGGCCGCGGGGCCCCCGCGCGCCTGAGCCGAAGGCCTCGCCCACCGCCCGTGGATGGACCGTCCTCGCCGGCGCCGCCTTCCTCGGCGTGACCGGCGTGATCGTGCGCGACATCCTCGTCCTCAACGGCACACTGTCCGGAGACCAGCTGCTGCCCCCGGTGTTCGACTGGTTCGCCACGGTGCAGAGCGAGTCGTGGATGCTGTGGGCGGGCGTCGGCTGCGCCCTCGTCGCCCTCTTCTTCCTCGCGGTCACCGTCCGGCCCCGGCGCCGGACCCACCTGCGGTTCGGCGGGGACTCCGAGCTCTACGCGCGCCCCGTCGACGTCGCACGCCTGTCCACCGCCACAGCACGCACAGTGCCCGGCGTACTCTCGGCACACACCGTGACGACCCGCAGGAGGATCTCCGTCAAGGTCGTCACCGCCGTCACCCCGGACGCCGCCGGGACCGTCCGGGAGCGGGTCGCCTCCCTGGTCACCGACCTCGCCTCACTCCTGGACCCCGTCCCGGACGTCGAGGTGACCGTGACCCGCGGAGGTGAGGCGAAGTGAACCGCGGAAAGGCGTTCTTCGACCGCGCCGTCACCTTCCTGATCTTCCTGCTCGCCGGCGGGCTGGCCTTCTGGATGATCGGACTGCAGTTCGACCTTCCCGCGGCACAGCGGATCGGCGACTACGTGAACCGGGACTTCTGGGCGGGGCTGAGCTCCCGGGACAACTACAACGCCCTCCTCGTCACCGCGGCCGTGGTGTCGGGCCTCATCGGGCTGCTGCTCATCGGCGTGAACATCGAACGCAGGCGGCTCGGCCGCTCCGCGTCCCCGTCGTCCGCCCCCACCGGGACGATCCGCACCTCCCCCGCGGACATCGCCTCCGCGGTCGCCCAGACCTTCGAGAAGCGCGACGACGTACGGTCCGCACGGTACCGGGCCACCCGGGACCGGGGCACCGACATCATCGAGATCCGTCTCCGCGTCCCCGCCGAGACCGACACCGCAGCGTTGAGGGAGAGCTGCCGCCGCGCCGCCGCCGACATCACCGGCGCACTGCCGGGGCAGGACATCCTGCCACGGTTCCTCCTCCAGGCCGAACAGCCGGCCCGCCCCCACTAACCGCCGGCTCCTTCGCCCCGGCGTCCAGTCACGTCCCCTGCGGAGGCACGACCTCCCAGGGCTCCACCGCCCCGGGCACCACGGTGAACACCGGGTGCGCCGGCACCGGCCCGTGGGTCGGCAGATGCGGCAACCAGTCCACGGCCCGGACAGTGACCTTGCGACGCAGATGGTCCAGCTCGTAGTGCAACTGCCCCTCGGTGACCTCGATCGGCGGCACATCCTCCGGCACCGCCGGCACGTGGATCCGGCTCCCGTCGAAGGAGTAGCCCCGGCCCGTGGCCTCCGTACGAAGACCGGTGAGGTAGGCCCCCACCGCGCGAAGCGGTTCCGGGCGGGCACGGAACCGGACGAGTTGGGGGTGCGCCCGGTACCCGCGGGTCCCTCCCTCCAGGACCTTCTGCGCCAGGAGCGCTTCACGCCAGCACGCCACAAGGGCGGCGCGGTCCAGGACCGACGGGTGGAGACTCCAGAGTCGCATACCGGGCAATCGTACGCGCGCTACACGCTCACGGCCCGACGCTGCTGGTTCTGCAGCACCCGGGCGAACGTGGCGAACTTCGTCGCCGTCTCCCGGTGCTCGTCCTCCGGCACCGAACCGGAGACGATCCCCGCCCCGGCGAACAGCTGCGCGCGGTCACCGCTGACCACTCCCCCACGCAGGGACAGGGCCCATTCACCGTTGCCTTCGGCGTCGACCCACCCGACGAGTCCCGAGTACATCCCCCGGTCGAAGTCCTCGAGGTCCCCGATGACCTTCCTGGCCGCCGCCGTGGGCCAACCGCACACGGCCGGCGTGGGGTGCAGGTCGTAGAGCATCTCCATCAGGGCGCCCGGGGAGTTCGGCCCCGGCAGCCTGCCGGTGATGCGGCTGCCCAGGTGGAGGATCACCGGGGTCGCCACCACAGCGGGAGTCTCCGGGACCACCACGTTCCGGGCGTGCCGCCGGAAGACCTCCCCCACCTGGTGCACCACATGGCCGTGCTCGGCGCGGTCCTTCGACGACGTCAGCAGGCCCCGCGTGAGTTCACGGTCCCGTTCCGGGTTGTCGCGGTCCCTGGGAACCGACCCCGCCAGGGGAAAACTGGTGACGGCGCCCTTCCTGCTGCGCAGCACAAGTTCCGGGCTCGCGCCGACGAGGGTTCCGCTCCCGCGCAGGTCACTCCGGTAGATGTAGGCGTGAGGGTTCGCCACGCCGAGATCGGCGACGAGCCTGTCGATGTCGAAGGCCCGCCCCGCCCGGAGAACCGCCGTCCGCGCCAGGACGACCTTCTCCAGTTCGCCTGCGTCGATACGCTCGACCGCCTTCCTCACCCACTCACGGTAGGTCGGGGACTCGGGGATAGCGGGGGCGTCGGGAGTGTCCGGAGTCTCGTTGACCCCGGCGGCTCCGGAGGGCGCCGGCACCGTCTCCGACGCCCCGCGGGACAGCGTCCCCCCGTCGTCCGCACCTGCCGCGTGGCGCCACGTGACGTCCTCGGGGACGTACAGCACAGCCGGCCGCCCGGTGTCGAAAGGGATGCAGCCGACGACCGGACCGTCGTTCCCCGCCCTCCCCAGGAGCTCCTCGACCGCCTCGGCGACATGGGGCCCGTCCCAGACCTCCGGCGCGACGACGTCACCCACCCCCCGTGCGGTGAGACGGTACTCGGGGGTCGAGAACTCGAACGTCGCATGCCGGGCACGCGACTCAACGCTGACTGGCGCCGCCATCGACGACCACCTCCTGCAGGGTCATGTGACGTGCGCCGTCACCGGTGAGAAAGACGACGACAGAGGCGATGTCCTCCGGGTCCGCGATCCTGCCCAGCGGGATCCCGGCCTTGTACAGCTCAGGACGACCCGCGACAAGCTCGCTCTCCGGTCCGAGACCGTCGATCATCGGGGTGCGGGTCGTCCCCGGGCACACGACGTTGCAGCGCACGTTGCCGCGCCCCAGTTCCAGGCCGAAGGACCGGGTGACACTGCTGGCCGCCGCCTTGGACGCCGCGTAGGCGGCCATCCCGGAGCGCGGCACCGATCCGGCGTTCGACCCCACCGTGACGATGGAGCCTCCCCCTCGCTCCGCCATACGGGGCCCCAGGGCCCGGCACATCGCG
Organism: Corynebacterium sp.; assembly: GCF_022712195.1. Taxonomy (GTDB): domain Bacteria; phylum Actinomycetota; class Actinomycetes; order Mycobacteriales; family Mycobacteriaceae; genus Corynebacterium. Next base: position 3,711 of record NZ_JALAGY010000094.1, read on the forward strand.
AAGACGCCGAAGGCGTTCACGGAGAACTGGCGGTCCCAGTCGTCGTCGGTGGTGTGTTCGCCGGGAACCGCGGAGATGACGCCGGCCCCGTTCACCAGGGAGTCCACCGGACCGACCGTGTCCCACACCTCGGCGACGACCCGGTCGACCCGCCGGGAGTCACCGACGTCGAGCCCGACCCGGAAGAGAACACCCGGGGCGTCCCGGTCGATGCGGGTGAGGGCGGGGTCGAAGGCGGTGTCCGCGGCGGTGACGGTGTGCCCGTCGGCGAGTAGCCGGGTGACAACGGCTCCCCCGATGCCTCCCGCCGCTCCGGTCACCAGGTGGTGGCGTGCCGTGCTGTTCGATTCTGCGGGCATGTCAGGCGTCCGACCCCACCGTCTGTGCGACCGGGGACGTCTGCGACAGACCGTCGAGCGCCTGGGAGGTGTCGAGCACCCGGCCGCAGCGTGCGGCGGCGAACTCCAGGGCGCCCTGATGGTCCCCGGAGGTGAAGTCCGCCATGGCGTCGGCGACGAGGAACGGCTTGATGTCGCGCATGAAGGCGGAGGTTGCGGTGGTGAGGCAGCCGATGTGCGCGTACACACCGGCGATCATCAGCTGGTCGCGGCCGTCGGCTGCCAGCATGGACTCGAGGTCCGACCGGGAGAAGGCGTCGTAGCGCCACTTCGTGAGCACGGTGTCGCCGTCGGCGGGGGCGAGCTGGTCGACGATGCCCGCCTGGGACTCCTCCTGGAGGCCGGGGCCCCAGAAGTCCCAGAGCAGTCCCCGGTCCGCCGGGTCCTGGTTCGGCGGTTGCGCGGTGTAGAACACCGGGACCCCCGCGGCGTGGGCGGCCTGGCGGAGGGACCGGATGTTGTCGATGACCGTCGAGATCATCGGGGAGTCCGCGCCAAAGGCGTCGATGAAGTAGTTCTGCATGTCGTGGATGAGCAGAGCTGCGTGAGGGGCGTCCAGTTGCCAGGGTGCGCGGCTGCGGGGCAGGTCCGCCGCCTCCGGCAGCGGATAGGACTGGATTGAGGGAAGCACGACGTCCTCCTTGGGGAGAGTGGGGTGAGGGACTGCGGGCGTGACCGAACCGGGCACTCAGCGTACCCTACCCTGTCTTCGGGTATGGCATGCCTGTTTATGGCATTTCTCACAGCCCGTTTTCCCCTCGTGCGCCCGTGGCAGACACAGAGCCGCCCCCTCCCGTGCGGTGACGGGAGGGGGCGGCTCGTGAGTTGTCAGCGC
>NZ_JALAGY010000095.1 GCF_022712195.1 Corynebacterium sp.
GATCTACTCGGTCACCGGACCGGGGCGCGACGCACTGGCCGACTGGTGGCGGGCCCCCGTCCTCCCCCCGCCCAACGACCGGGACGACCTGGTCATCAAGGCCGCCATGGCCGCGTCCTCCGGCGGGACGCTGCCCGACGGGCTGGATTTCGGGGCGCTCCTCCACCACCAGCGGCTCGCTGTCCTCGAGGAACTGCGCACCCTCACCCGCAGGAAGTCGGACGTCCCCCCGTCCACCACCGCCGACCGCCTGCAACTGGAACGCCGGATCTTCGACCTCGAATCCCAGGTCCGGTGGCTCGACCAGATCGAGACACTGCCGCCCACCGCCACAGAGGAGAACTGACCCATGACACGCCCCAACGACACCTCTCCCCTTTCTCCCCGTCGCCTGTCCGGCAACAAGGCCGAGGACGCCACGACGTCCGCCGCCGCCCTGCACCTCGACCGGGTCAGCCGCCTCCACAGCGACGGCCCGGCCACGGTCACCGCCCTCGACAACGTCACGCTGACCATCGAACCCGGGGAACTCGTCGCCGTGATGGGGCCGTCCGGCTCAGGGAAGTCCACACTGCTCAACGTCGCCGGAACCCTGGACACCGCCAGCGACGGCCGGGTCCTCGTCGCCGGGGTGGACGTCTCGCACCTGACCGCACAGGCGCGGGCGGAGGTGCGCCGCACCCACGTGGGCTACGTCTTCCAGGACTACAACCTGATCCCCACCCTCACCGTGGCCGAGAACGTCTCACTGCCGATGGAACTCAACGGCACCAGGAGGAGAGAGGCACGAGACGCGGCCCTCGCCGCCCTGGAGGAGATCGGCCTGGCGGACCTGGCCGACCGCTTCCCCTCCGAGGTCTCCGGCGGCCAGCAGCAGCGCGTGGCCGTCGCACGGGCGCTGATCGGTGACCGGCACCTCTTCCTCGCCGACGAACCCACCGGAGCCCTCGACTCGGTGACCGCGGAGTCCGTGATGTCACTGCTGCGCGACCGGGTGGCCGACGGTGCGGCGGGACTGCTGGTCACCCACGAGCCCCGCTTCGCCGCGTGGGCGGACCGCACCGTGCACCTGCGCGACGGCCGGATCGTGGAGTGATGACAGTGAACGCCACGAACGCCTTCACCAGGTTCTCCGCCCGACTGCGCGTCGCCCTACGCCTCGCCCGGCGCGACCTTGCGGCGCACAAGGTGCGCACCGTCGTCGCGCTGCTGCTGTTCGCCCTGCCGGTGTCGCTGGCCGTCGGGTTCCTGTCGATGGTGGAGAGCTACGACCGGTCGGTCCTCAACTCGCCGGTCGAGGCGACCGGACAACTCTCGTTCCCACGTGAGGCCGGCGAACACGTCACCACCGGCACCGTCGAAGCGCAGTACAAGGACCTGTCCGCCGCCCTCGGTGACCTCGCGGACTCCCTCTCACCGGGCGTCCTGCAGACCTCCGAGTTCTCCCGGGGAGACCGCAGCGCCGACCTCAACGTGATCACCGTCGCGTCCTCCCCCGACGGGTCCGGCCCGGCGGTCGAACCCGGGACAGTGTTCCTCAACGAGCAGGCCGCGTTCCTCATGGACGCCGACGACGGCGACACGGTGACCGTCGACGGCACCCCGCTGACCGTGACCCTCGGTGCGGGCTACGAAGGCTCGGCCGTCAACACCGACGACGTACCCGTCACCGACAGGACGATGAAGCTGACGTGGTACATGCCGGACGACCCGGCGGTGCACGACGAGATCTCGAACCTGGCGGCGGACCCCGGGCACCCGGCGCTCGGGGACGTCAGCCTCTACTCGCCCGGATCGACCGGCACGATGTCCATGGACGCCGGCGGGACGCTCGCCGTGCTCAGCACATTCGTCCTCGCCGTCCTGCTGATCTCGGCGGTGATCACACCGGTCTTCGCCGTCGCCGCCCGCCGGCAACGCCGTGCGATGGGGCTGATGAGCGCGACCGGTGCGGCACCCGGCGACCTGCGGCGGGTGATGCTCGCCGAAGGCGTCGTCGTGTCCGCCGCCGGCACGGCCCTGGGCCTCGTCCTCTCCACCGGGGTCGCTGCGCTGCTGAACAGGGTGACGCCCAGTGCGGAGAACCACTGGTCCTGGGCCGGCGCGGCCGCCGTCTCCGCTGTCGCACTGCTCTGCGGCGTGACGTCCGCCCTCCTCCCCGCGCTGAGAGCGGGGAAGGAGGACCCCGTCCAGGCACTCGCCGACGGCGGCAGCGTGCGGATGACAGGATTCCGCAGGCGCATGCTGCTCGGGCTGGTGTTCCTCGTCCCCGGCGTGCTCCTCGTGACGACGGCCGAGGACGAACTGTTCACCCTCGGTGTCTCCCTGTGCGGCATAGGGGTGGTCCTCAGCAGCAGCCTCGTGGTGTGGCTGATGTCCCGGCTCGGGACCGTCCTGCCCACACCGCTGCGGCTCGCCGTCCGCGACAGTCTGCGCAACCACCACCGGACGGTGCCGGCCGTGGCCGCCATCGCCGGGGTCACGTTCCTGGCGTCGGCGGCGCTGACGCTGCCGATCAACACCTCGTCCGCGACACGGTACGACGACAACGTGGCCGTGCTGACCAGCTTCCAGGGCGGTGAGGAGTCCTTCTACTCGGACGAGATCGAGCAGACCGCCGAGCGGATGAACGCGAAGTCCCACCACACCGTCGCCGGCATCACGACCACGGTCCAGGACGGCGTGAACTACATGGTCACCCTGGACACCCCTCCAGAGGCGAGGGACTACGTCTACACCAGCGAACAGTCGGACATCCGCGTGACCGACGGCGGACTGTTCAGCGCATTCCGCGACGCCGACGACCGGGACATCCACCGGGCCACCGAGGCCCTCGCAGACGGAAAGGCCGTGGTCACATCTCCGAAGATGCTCCATGACGGGGAACTGACCCTGGAGCTCCACGAGTACGACGCCTACTTCGGCTACGAACCGGACTACACGGGCGAGGAACCCGGCCCCGCCGACAAGACGCTGTCGGTGCCCGGCGTCGTCGTACCCGGCCTGGAGGGGACAGGCGCGGTCGACGGTGCCGCCGTCAGCCCCGACACCGCCACGGAACTCGGCCTGGACACCACGTACGTCGGCACCGCCTTCATCCTCGACTCCCCGGTGACCCAGCGTGAGGCGGCACTCACCACCATGGGCGTCTGGCCGGTGAACAGCCAGTTCGTCTCCGTCGACACCCCGGCGGTCAACGGGGAACGGGCGTTGATGTCCACGGTTCCCGTCGCCCTGAGCTGGATCCTCACCCTCGGCACGGTCCTGCTCGTGGTCGTGCTCGCCGCGACGGAGTCGCGCAGGGACATGGCCACCATCGCCGCCGTCGGTGCGCCGCCCGGACTCCTCAGACGGTTCTCCGCGGCGCAGGCCGTGTTCATCGCGCTGCCGGGGACACTCATCGGCGTCGTGACCGGGGCACTGCCCAAGATCTGCCGGACTGTGCGTGAACTCCACGAACAGTTCGTGTTCTACACCGGGTTCCTCACCTCCTCCCAGTGGATCGCCCTGGGGTTGACGGCCGTGGTCGGCCCGGTCCTCGCCTGGGCCGCCGGGTCCGTCATCGGGGCGGTCACCTCCCGGGACCGGACCCCGGTCCGGAGACGGTGACGCACCTTCACTGTGCTGACCCCACGCCTGTGCCGCGCCTGTGTCGGTTCGGACCCCCTCCGACCGACACAGGTGCAGGGTCACGGCGCGGGTGCCGGTTGAGGCACAGTAGAGGAATGCGACCACCACGCCCGCCGCTCGTCGGCCGACTGCTCGACCGGCTCCCCCAGCCGGCCACCCCCTGGGAAGACACCGCCGTCCCCGCCGAAGCCACCGGCACACGCCCGGTCGTCCTGGTGCACGGCACCGCGGGCAGCCGCGACAACTTCGAGAGGATCGTCCCGCTGCTCCGCGCCACCGGGCGTCCGGTCCTGTCCGTCTCCTACGGGCACCGTGGCACCCGGGAGCTGCGGGACTCCCTGGACGAGGTCGTCGACCAACTCACCCGCATCACCGGCCGTGCCGGTGCTGTCGACCTGGTGGGGCACTCACAGGGCGGACTCCTCGCCCTCGCCGCCACCGGCGTGGTGCAGGGACGGACGGGCGGCCGGCCCGTCGGTCACGTCGTCGGTCTCGCCGCGGACTTCCGCGGGGTGGGACGCCCCTGGTTCCGTCCCCCGGAGTCCCGGCTCCTCCACCGCCTCGACCGGGCGCTGCTGCCGGCACTGGCCGACCAACTCGCCGGCTCACCGGCGTTGGCAGAGGTCCTCCCCCACACGCTGCGGACCGACGTGCCGGTCACCCAGATCATCACCCGTGGCGACCGGATCGTCCCGGCGGCACGTGCCCGCGCGCTGGCCGCGCCGGACCCGCTGACCGGGCTTCCCGCCCACCCCGGGCCGGTGCGGGTCGTCACCGTCCAGGAAGAACGTCCGGACGCGCGCATCGGCCACGCGATGCTCCCCTACCACCGCATCGTCGGGGAACTGGTCGCCGAGGCGTTGACGACGGCGCCGGAGGTCACCGCCCCCAGGAGTCCCGGCCACCCGACTCCGTGCCGTCGGTGCCGTCGGTGACGTCAGTGCCGTCGGCGTCCTCACCGGCGTCGGCGGCACCGGAGACGTCAGAGCCGTCGGCGGTGTCGGGTACGTCGGCGTCGGCTGTGTCGTCGGTCTCGTCCGACAGGAGGTCCTCGTCGTCACGCCACACGGGCAGCAGGATCCGGAACGTCGTCCCCTTCCCCGGTTCGCTGTCCACGGTGATGGTGCCGTTGTGCCGCTCGATCAGCCGCTTGACGATGGACAGTCCCAACCCGGAACCACCGGACAACCGTGACCTGGACACGTCCGCCCGGTAGAACCGTTCGAAGAGGTGCGGGACGTCCTCGGCGGAGATGCCGTCACCGTCGTCGATGACCTCCACGGCGACACTGTCGTCGTCCGGACGGCTCAGCCGGACGGTGACCGAGGCCTCCTCCCCCGCGTGGCGCATCGCGTTGGTCACCAGGTTGCCCACGACCTGGTGCAGACGGGCACTGTCGCCGACAGTGACCGGCACCGAACGGGCCTCGTTGCGCACGCTCACCGACCTCCCCGGGAAACCGACGCGGGCGTTCTCCGCGGCGGAGAGGCAGATCTCCAGCATGTCCACCGGGTCCTGCCGCATCGGACGGCCCTCGTCCATGCGGACCAGGGTGAGCAGGTCCTCCACCAGCAGGCTCATCCGTCCCGCCTCCGCGGAGATCCTGTCGATGACCATGTCCGGGTTGTCGGTGGCCCCGGAACGGTACAGGTCGGCGTAGCCGCGGACACTCGTCAGCGGTGTCCGCAGCTCATGGGAGGCGTCCCCGATGAACCGGCGCATCGACGCCTCCGCCTCCCTGGCCTGCCGCTCCGAGTCGTTCACGGCGATGAACGCCCCCTGGATCTGGGCGAGCATCCGGTTCAGGGCCACGGAGAGCCGGCCGACCTCCGTCTTCGGCGACCAGTTGGGCACACGCTGGTCGAGGTGGCCGCGGGCGATCCGTCCGGCGGTCTGCTCCACCTGGTAGAGGGGCTGCAACGCCCGACGGACCAGGAACAGGCTGGCGGCGGTGACCGAGGCGAGGATGAGCAGGCTGATGATGATGAGCATCGTCGTCATCCCGCTCATGATCTTCGACTCCCCGTCCATCGGCAGGGCGAAGACGGTCACCCCGCCGTCGTCGTTGGCCACGGCGGCGGCACGCCAGGGCGCGGCGGACGCCGAGTTCGCCGCGGCGGGGACGGTCACCGGACTCGTCGGCTCGGTGATCGAGGAGACGTCCGGCAGGGAGTCGTTGACGCTGTTGGGGCCGGTGGTCTGGCAGGCGTCACCGGGCAACCCCCAGTACATCTTCGACGGGGGTCTCAGCATGCGCAGCTGGTCGTGGGACTGGTAGGTGTCCCGGCACGGCGACTCGGTGATGCTCGCGGCCCACGTCGCACTGTCCTGGAGCTGCTCGTCGACCCGTTCTGTGAGGAAGCGCTGCATCATGCCCGTCACCACCGTGCCGGACACCGTCAGCCCCAGTGCCGTGAGCACCGCGATGACGAGCACCAGGGAGACCCGGAGCGGGTAGTGGGACAGAAAGACCCCCGGGTACTGCCGGCTGGCCCGCCGGGCGCCGGCCGTGATCCTGCCCGAACCCGCCATCAGCTACGCGGCAGTCTCAGGACGTAGCCCACGCCGCGCACGGTGTGGATCAGCCGCGGATCCTGCGTGTCGATCTTGCGGCGCAGGTAGGAGACGTAGGACTCGACGACGTTGCCGTCGCCGCCGAAGTCGTACTCCCACACCGCGTCGAGGATCCTCGACTTCGGCACGACGACCTCGGAGTTGACCAGCAGGTAGCGCAGCAGCTTGAACTCGGTCGGCGACAGGTCCACGACCTTGCCGGCCTTGGTGACCTCGTGCATGTCGTCGTTGAGGGTGATGTCGGCGTAGGTGATCAGCGAGGAGTCGTCGTCCTCCGCCGGCTGGACGCGGCGCAGGATCACCCGCAGGCGGGTGATCACCTCCTCCAGGGCGAACGGCTTGGTGACGTAGTCGTCCGCACCGATCGTCAGTCCGTGGATCCGGTCGTCCACCCCGTCCTTCGCGGTGAGGAAGAGCACCGGAGCCTCGTGCCCGTCCTCGCGGAGCTTGTTGAGCAGGGTGAACCCGTCCATCCCCGGCATCATCACGTCGAGGATGAACGCGTCCGGGCGGAAGGTCTTGGCGATCTCGCGGGCGGTGGCACCGTCCGCGGCGGTCCTGACCTCGAAATCCTGGAACTCCAGACGCGCCTTGATCAGGTCGGCGATGTTGGCCTCGTCGTCGACGACGAGGACCTTCACCGGCTGGGCGCCGTGTGCACTGTGCGCACCGTGGCCGGAGTTGCTGGAATTGTTCGACAGAGGCACGTTCATATCTCCCTAGTCTGCTCCGGGGAACCGGGTTTTTCATGCTGGGCACATCCAGAGTACCTGTGACTTCCGTGGGCATCCGGTGGCCGTGCGTGGAGCGCACCGGCATACACGCCGGGGTAAAAGTCGCCAGACAACGTTGCCGGGGGATAGGATAGCCCGTGTGAACATTCGGACAACACCTGCACACCACAGCGGCCACACCCGCACCATCCGTCGTCGTGCGGCCGCCCTCGGCATCGCCGCCCTGACCGCCGTCGGTCTCGCCGGCGCCGGCATCGGCACGGCCGCCGCCGCCCCGAGCGCCCCTTCCCTGCCCGCCGTCGGCGACATCAGTCTGCCCGGGCCCGACGAGATCGACGAGATGGTCCGCGACGGCGTCCTCGACGCCCACGACGCCGCCCTGCTGCAGGCCGGCAAGGTCCCCGAGCAGTTCCGTGACGCCTACGAGCAGGGCGTCCGCGACCTGGCGGACCTCGTCGCCCCCGGTGCGGTCCAGGAGCGTCAGGACGCCCGCGACGCCTCCGCGCGCGCCGCCGCTGCCGCCCGCGCCGAGCGTGAGGCCCGCGCGGCCGCCGCCCAGCGCCAGGCCAGCACCACCAACACCCCCTGCCCCGCCTCCGCCCGTGTCTGCGTGGACATCGACGGCAAGCGCACCTGGCTGCAGCGTGGCGGCGAGACCTCCTACGGTCCGGTCAGCATGTCCCCGGGCAAGCCCGGCCAGGACACCCCGCGCGGCAACTTCTCCGTGCAGTACAAGGTGAAGGACGAGATCAGCCGCGAGTTCAACAACGCGCCGATGCCCTACGCCGTCTACTTCACCAACAACGGCCACGCCTTCCACCAGGGCACCCTGGACACCCAGTCCGCCGGCTGTGTGCGACTGAACAACCAGGACGCGGTCACCTACTTCAACGCCCTCAACCCGGGCGACCAGGTGTTCATCTACTGATGACCGGCTCCCCGGGACCGACGGCCGCCCTGCGTCACCGGCCCGCCGTCGAGGGCGACCGGGAGTTCCTCCGGGCCCTCTACATCCTCACCGACCAGTGGGGCGACGAGGACCGGCCCGTCAGCGACGGCATCGGGGAGGAACTCGAGGCATACGTGGACCGGTGGACCCCGGAGCAGCCCGGGGTCATCCTCGAGGACGTCGGCTCCGGCACCCCGACTCCGGTCGGCGGGGCCTGGCTCCGCACGTTCACGGCCGATGACCCGGGCGCAGGGTTCGTCGCCGACGACATCCCCGAGGTCGCGATCGCGATCCGTCCGGGGTACTCCGGCCACGGGCGTGGCACCGCCCTGATGTCAGAGATGCTCGCGACGGCCCGGGCCGCGGGCTTCCCCGCGGTGTCCCTCGCCGTGGACATCGGCAACGACCGGGCGCGCCACGTGTACTCCAAGCTGGGGTTCGTGGACAGCCCCGTCAACGGCGGCCTGGACCCCAGCGGCCAGTGCCACGTGATGGTGCACTACCTCGACTGACGCCTGCCCACCGATGTCACGGCGTTCTCGGCGCTGATCAGGCACATCGGCACCCCGACACCGGGCGTGGTCGTCGACCCCGCGTAGTAGAGGTTCGACACCGCCCTCGACCGGTTCGTGCCACGCATGAACGCCGACTGCGTCAGCGTGTGCGCCAACCCCAGCGCCCACCCCCTCCAGGAGTTGTAGCGTCCGGCGAAGTCCGCCGGCCCCAGCGTCCGGCGCACCACCACCCGGTCCGTCAGGTCGGGCACCCCGGCACGCTCGGCGATGAGCTCCAGCGTCGCGTCCGCGATCTTCTCCACCGTGTCCCCCGGCATGTCCGGGTCACACGCGACCGGCACCAGGACGAAGAGATTCTCGTGGCCCTCAGGGGCCACGTCCGGGTCCGTCGCCGACGGCCGGGACACGTACACTGACCGCGAGGCCTGCCGCCCACCCACCGACGCGGAGTCGAAGACCGCGGCGAAGTCGTCGGTCCAGTCCTCACTGAAGATCAGGGTGTGGTGCGCCAGTTCAGGCAGCGCGCCGGTGACCCCGAGCATCACCACCACCGCCCCCACTCCAGGGTCCGCCGACGACCACCGCCGTTCGGGGTAGGTCTGCAGCCCCTCCGGGAGCAGCCGGGTCTCGGTGTGGTGCAGGTCCGCGGCACTGACCACGACGTCCGCGGGGAGGAACTCCTCCGCCCCGTCACCCGTCCGGACGGTCACCCCACGCGCGCGGGCGGAGGACCACCGGCCGGTGAGGCGTCCCACCGCCGGCACGTGCCGCAACGGGTTCGCCCGGTCACGGTCGGTGACGATCCCGGTGACGTCCGCACCGGTCCGCACCTGCACCCCGTGGTCCACGGCCAACCGGCGCAGCGACTCCACCACCGCGGCGAAGCCGCCGGCCGGGTAGCGGACGCCCTGCACCAGGTCGGTGTAGCTCATCAGCTGGTACAGCGCCGGCGTCGCCGAGGGACGTGAGGACAGGAACACGGCCGGGTAGCTCAGGACCTGCCGCAGACGGCGGTCCCGGAACCGGCGGTCGACCAGCCCCTCCAGGGACCCCGTCAGCAGCCGGACGAGCCGGACCGCGCGCCGCAGCACCGCGGCGCCCAGGAACGGGGCGGGCGTGGCGAAGTCCGTGTAGAGGAAGCGGTCCACGGCGATGCGGTAGGTGTCGCCCGCCTCGGCGAGATACCGTCGGAGCTCCTCACCTGCCCCTGGTTCGATCGACTCGAAGAGCTCCACGACCGCGTCCTCCCCCACCGGGACGTCCACCGGGTCCAGCCTCTCGGGGAGCACCCGGTAGCCCGGCGAGAGCTCACGCAGGTCCAGCTGCTCCCGGGTGGAGGTGCCCATCAACGAGAAGAACCGGTCGAAGGCCTCGGGCATCAGGTACCAGCTCGGGCCGGTGTCCCACCGGAAACCGGGCGCCTCGTCGACGGTGAGGGACCCGGCGCGCCCGCCCACCTGCTCCCCGCGTTCCAGCAGGGTGACCTCGTGGCCCTGCCGCGCCAGCAGGCCGGCGGCCGCCAGTCCCGCGACACCGGCACCGATGACCACCACACGGTCCGGTCCCGGGCCGGTCACCGTCGGCTCCCGGCGATCGCCCGGGCTGTCTCCCGGGCGGTGAGCGCCGCCTTGACCGGGCCGGGCACCCGCACCCGGGTGTGCTGCAGCTGGTGCGGCGGGGTACGGCGCAGGCGGGCGGACAGCTCCTCGTAGAGTGCCGCGGCCGACGCCACCCCCGCCCGGCAGCCTCCCGGCAGGGACGGTATCCGACGACGTCCGGCGGCGATCCCGGCGTCCACGTCGTCCAGGACGCGGTCACGGATCTCCACCGTCAACGGGCCGTCCTGCAGGTCCGGCAGATAGGAACGCCCCAGGACGTCCCGGTCGTCCCCCAGGTCACGAAGGAAGTTCACCTTCTGGAACGCTGCCCCCAGGGCGGCGGCCCCCTCCTCCAGCCAGGCCCGCCGGTCCTCCGGGACCGGTGCCGAGTGCGCGAGGAAGATGTCGAGGCACATCAGGCCGATGACCTCCGCCGAGCCGTGGATGTAACGGGCCAGGCTCTCCTCGTCGTGCACGTCGTGGTCGATGTCGCTGCGCATCGAGGCGAAGAAGGCCCTCATGTGGTCCGGGTTGATCCGGCAGCGCGCCGCGGTCGCCGCCCAGGCGTGCAGCACCAGGTCGGTGTCGAAGCCCTCCCCCGGGGCGGCGAGCACCCGCGCCTCGTAGGCGTCCAGCACGCCCCGCGGGTCGGCGTGCCCCGCGGCCGCCCCGTCGACGATCTCGTCGGCGACACGCACCACCGCGTACAGGTTCCTCACGTCCTCCCGCACCCCGGCCGGGAGCAGGCGCGTGGCGAGGGAGAAGGACGTGGAGTAGCTGCCGATCACGGTGGCGGCGACGCGTTCCGCGAGGGCCGAGTACATCCCGGCGGCGGTACTGCTGCGGCAGGTACGGCGGCGAGAACGACGGCGAGGGCTGCGAGTGTTCATCGACTCACAGAGTACCCGCGCGCACCCGCGTACCCGGTATGTTCACCGAGGCAATAGTCTGTGGGGTATGGCCACCACGACACGGGACGACACCGCCCGACTCACCGGCATCTACCGCGGCCCCACGCTCGCCTGGGCGTTCTGGGACTGGGGTTCCGCCGCGTTCAACGCGGTGCTGGTGACATTCATCTTCTCCGTCTACCTCACCGACTCGGTCGGCGGGGCGGTGGAGGGCAGCTTCGGCGACGGGATCAGCCCCGCCACCTGGTACGGGTGGGCGATGGCGGTCGGAGGGGTGACGATCGCCCTCGTCGCGCCCGTCATGGGACGCCGCGCCGACGCGCGCGGCACGCGCCGGAGATCGGTGACCCTGTGGACCCTGGTCACCGTCGGGCTGATGTTCAGCCTGGTGGGCATCGGCGACGACGCCCCCGGCTACTTCTGGGCGGGCATCGTGATCATGGGCGTCGCCTCGGTGACCTTCGAGTTCGCCGAGGTCAGCTACTTCGCCATGCTCTCCCAGGTGTCCACCCGCGAGAACGTGGGACGGGTGAGCGGCTTCGGCTGGTCGATGGGCTACTTCGGGGGCATCGTCCTTCTTCTCGTCTGCTACCTCGGGTTCATCGCCGGGGAGGGCGACACCCGCGGCTTCCTCGGGGTGCCGGTGGAGGACGGGTGGAACGTGCGGCTGGTCGCGGTCGTCGCCGCCGTCTGGTTCCTGGTCTCGGCGATCCCGGTGATGCGCCGGGTCCCGGAGAACACCCCCGACCCCGGCGCCGCGACGTCCTCGGTGAAGGAGTCCTACCTGGGCCTGTTCCGTGACATCGCCTCACTGTGGCGCACCGACCGCTCCGCGGTGTGGTTCCTCATCGCCTCGGCGGTCTTCCGCGACGGCCTGGCCGGGGTGTTCACCTTCGGCGCGGTGCTCGCGGTCTCGGTCTACGGGTTGAGCCCGGCCGACGTGCTGCTGTTCGGGGTGGCGGCCAACGTGGTCTCCGCCGTCGGCGCGCTGGCCTGCGGCTACCTCGACGACCGGGTCGGCCCGAAGCCGGTGATCATGGTGTCGCTGGTCCTGCTGGTGGCCGACGCCTTCGTCCTGTTCTTCGTCGACGGCCCGGCGATGTTCTGGGTCTTCGGCCTCCTGCTGTGCATGTTCGTCGGGCCGGCGCAGAGCGCCTCGCGCTCCTACCTGGCGAGGATCTGCCCGGAGGGACGCGAGGGCCAGATGTTCGGCCTGTACGCCACCACCGGACGCAGCGTGAGCTGGATGGCGCCGGCGGCCTTCGCCGTGTTCACCGGGCTGACCGGGGACGACCGCTTCGGCATCATGGGGATCGCCGTGGTCCTCCTCGTCGGCCTGGTGCTGCTCACCCGGGTGCGGGGTGCAGGCGGGGCCACGTCCTGAGGTGGATGCGCCGGCCACAGGCGGCCGGGTCAGAGCACCAGCTGCATCAGGGTCATGTCCAGCCAACGGCCGAACTTGGAGCCGACCTGGCGGACCGTGCCGCACTCCTCGAAGCCGACCTTCGCGTGGAGGCGGATCGAGGCGGTGTTCCCGCCTTCGATGGCGGCGACCACGACATGCTTCCCCGCCCCGCGGGCGTGCTCGACGAGGGCCGACAGCAACGCCGTCCCCACTCCCCCGGCACGCCTGGCGCCGTCGACGTAGATCGAGTTCTCCACCGTGTGGCGGAAACCGTCGTAGTGACGGAACTCCCCGTAGGTGGCGTAGCCGAGCACCGTGCCGTCATCGCCCTCGGCGACGAGGGCGCAGGTACCGGGACGTCGGTGGTCACGTAGCCAGGCACGACGATTGTCCTCGTCGACGGTCTCGTCGTTCCAGACGGCGACGGTGTTGACCACCGCGTCGTTGTAGATGGCGGTGATGGCGGGGATGTCGGCGTCGGACGCCTCCCGGATGCTGATCTCGGTCACACCGGAGAGGTTACTTCTTCCCTGCCTTCGGCGCGGCGATCAGGGCGCCGGCGATGGCCGCGATGAAGATGTCCTTCGACAGGCCGGTCCCGGCCTCGGACGGACGGATACCGTCCTTCCTCGTCATCTGGTCGTTGCGGAAGTAGATGGAGAGGAAGCCCGTGTTGATCGCGCCCAGGGCCAGGCCCGCCAGACGGTTGGGGACGACCGGTGCCAGCAGCGAGGCGCCGACACCGATCTCCGAGTAGGAGACGACCTTGCCGAAGGTGTCGGGGTCGAACCTGGTCACCTGGGGCACGCCGGTGGCCGCGAACTGCTGCAGGCCCGCCGCCGCGTCGGTGGGCATCTTCAGCTTGCCGATGCCGGACTGCAGGAAGTAGGCGCCGCTGATGCCGCGGAGGAGGATGGTGGAGAGGCTCATGGGAATCCTTCGGAAGACTGGTCGTTCATGTAGTTGATATGACAACTTCTTGCCCGGCCGACTGTACTCTTCCCCGGCACTCCTCGCACACCGCCGGGCGCCGCCCCTGCACAACGGCGGGATACCCCCGAACAGGTGGAACTCCCTCGCCTGTTCACCTATTTCCCCGCGAAAACCGCTATCTTCATGAGCAAGCAGGAACACAGACTGTCCTGCACTGACACCACGGAGGACCCATGTCGTTCATTCTCGAAATCCAGGAAATCGTGTGGGGTCCGATCAAGGACCTCTACCTCGAGATCTCCGCAGGCCTGCCGGTCTTCGCACTGCCGCCCGCACCGTCGTTCGGTGACATCACCGTGGACCTCGGTTCCTCGTTCGGAGACGCCAACCTGGGTTCCTCCTTCGGTGACCTGAATGTCGGCTCCACCGACTTCGGCTCCTCCTTCGGCTCGAGCAACGGCGACCAGAACTTCGGCTCCTCCGGACTCCAGCTGCCGCCGCTCGGCTCCTGACCCGGCACGGCCGGTAGGCGCCCGGGGGGGGGGAACTAGTCCCCGGTGAAGTCGCTGACCCTGCCGGAGCCTCCGAAGATCCAGGAGACGAGGATCGCACCCGGGTCCACCACCCCCCTGGACGCCGCGCCGACATAACTGGCGCGGCCTTTCTTCGCGACCATCTCGCGGGTGCCCTCCGCCCCCTCCGCCGCCGCAGCGTGGCACGCGGCCAGGGCGTCGGAGAAGTCCGTGCCCGCGGCGTCCAGCTCCGCGGCCGCCTCCGCGGCGGGCACCAGGGCGTCGACCAGGGTGTTGTCGCCCTGCCGAGCCCCGCCGAGGTCGGTGATGGCACGGTGTGCCGCCTCCAGCCCCGCGGCGAGCCCGGCGACCGGCGAGTCCGTCGTCCCCATCGCTGCGGCCATCTCACGGAACAGGGTGCCCAGCACGGCGCCTGAGGTCCCGCCCGCCCGGATCAGCAGGCGGTGCCCGAGCGCCTCCAGCACCTCGGCGTCCGACCCGCGCAGCGGCAGGTCCAGCCCGCCGAACGCGGCGTCCATGTTCTGGCCGAAGTCGCCGTCACCGGCGAGCCGGTCGAGTTCGGTGAGGTCACCGGTGGCGCCCTGGACCCGTCCGACGAAGTCGCTGAGCCAGCGGTTCTCCTCACCGGACTCCGGCAGGTCGTCGTCGAAGACGGTCACCGCCGGACGGTAGACCACCGGGGCGCCGTCCCCGCCGAGCACGCGCGGCCATCCCGGCGCGTCCGTCGGGGCGTCCAGCAGTTCCACCAGTTCGTCGGTGCGCTCCCCCACCGAGGTCAGCGTGAGCGACACCCCCGCCATGTTCACCGAGGTGGTGTACGTGCCGACCATCGCCCGACGGACCGTGACACCCCGGTCGGCGAGAGTGCGCAGGACGGATCCGAAGACCAGGGACAGCTCCAGCGGTGTGGTCCCGCCGAGACCGTTGACGAGGCAGACCACCTCAGCGCCGTCCTGCAGCGACAGGGCGTCGCCGATGGCGTCGAGCAGGCGGACGACGACACGGTCGGCGGTCTCGACGTCGACCCGGTCGACACCGCGCTCGCCGTGGATACCGACCCCGACCTCCATCTTCCCGTCCGGCAGGTCGAAAGTGTCGCGTCCACTCGTCGGCAGGTGGCCGGGCGCCAGCGCCACCGCCATGCTGCGCGAGTTGTCGGCCACCCACTGGCCGATCTCCGCGACACGGTCGAGGCTGTCGCCACGCTGCGCGGCGGCGCCCGTCGCCTTCTCCACGAGGACGGTGGCGCCCGTCCCCCGCCGGCCCGGCCCGCCGGAACCGTCAGAACCGTCGGTGCCGTCGGTGCCGTCGGGACCGTCGGTGCCGTCGGTGCCGTCGGGACCGTCGGTGCCTGCGGCGAGGTCTGTCGCGACGTCGTCGTCGACGAGGACGGCGCGGGTCTCGACCCTGTCGAGTGACTGCCGGGCGACGGTGAAGTTCATCACGTCACCGGTGTAGTTCTTCACCACGTGCACCACGCCGGCGCCCTGGTCGGCCCAGCGGGTCGCCTCGGCGATCTGCACCGCGTTCGGGGACGTGAACAACAGGCCCGGGCACACCGCGGTGAGCATGCCCGCGCCGAGGAAACCGGCGTGCATCGGCTCATGGCCGGACCCACCCCCGGACACCACCGCGACCGCCGGCTCACCGGCGTCGGTGGTGGTCGCGGAGGCACGGCCGATGAATCCGGTGTCGTGCCATTCCGCATCCGGGTGGGTGGCGATGAACCCGCCGAGGGACTCCGCGAGGAAGTCCCGGGGGTCGTTGCGGAAGGAGCGGAGAGGAACCTGCGGGGCGTCGGTGTGAGACATGTCCGCCGAGTGTAGCCACTGCACCTGTGCGCCACCCGTACGGGCCGCGACCGCCGGACGACGCCCCTGAAGACGCCCCTGAAGACGCCTAGGGTGGGGCGCGTGCCCGTATCACGGACATGTGCAGAAGTTCGTCGACCACCACGGAAGGGTTCACGCATGACCGACAGACTGTTCACCAGCCCCGCACGCTACGTCCAGGGCATCGACCTGATCGACCGGGCCGCGGAGTACCTGCGCCCGCTGGGCACCTCACCGCTGATCATCGCCGACGAGGTGGTGTGGGGCATCGCCGGGGAGAAGCTGCAGGACTCCCTGACCTCCGACGGCCTCACCCCGGCGCACGAGATCTTCGGCGGCGAGGCCTCCATGACCGAGATCGACCGCATCACGGAGAAGGCCCGCTCCGGCGGCAATGACGTGGTCGTCGGCCTCGGCGGAGGCAAGACGATCGACACCGCACGCGCCGTCGCCGACCACGCGTCGCTGCCGGTCGCGGTCTTCCCCACCGCCGTCTCCGCCGACGCCCCCACCGCACGGGTGTCGGTGATCTACACCGACGAGGGGGTCTTCGACTCCTACCTGTTCTACGACCGCAACCCGGACCTCATCGCCGTCGACACCCGGGTCATCGCCAACGCCCCGGTGCGCACCCTGCGCTCCGGCGTCGGCGACGCCCTGGCCACCTCGGTCGAGGCCCGCGCGGTCAACCGGGCGAACTCCCGCCGCATGGACGACACCGCCCGACCCACGCTGGCCGGCCTGGCCCTCGCCGAGAAATGCGAGGAGACCCTGTTCGCCTACGCCCACCAGGCGCTCCGGGACAATGAGGCGCACGTGGTCAGCCGCGCGCTGGAGAACATCTGTGAGGCCAACACCCTGCTCTCCGGACTCGGTTTCGAGAACGGCGGCCTGGCTGCGGTGCACGCCATCCACAACGGGTTCACCGCCCTGGACGGCGACATCCACCACATGACCCACGGTGAGAAGGTCGCCTTCGGCATCGGTGTGCAGCTCATGCTCGAGGGCGCCCCGGAAGAGGAGGCCGACCGCTACATCGGGTTCCTGCAGTCCGTGGGCCTGCCCACGACGTTGGAGGAGATCCACCTCTCCGACGCGGGGGACGACGACCTGCGGCGCATCGCCGAGCTCGCCTGCTCCGAGGGTGAGACACTCAAGCAGATGCCGGGCGAGTACACACCCACCGACGTCGTCGAGGCGATCAAGGCCGCGGACCTCTACGCACGGGCGCTCAGGGAGCGCCGAGGGCGTTCCTGAGCGGGACGCGCTCCCACCGGGTCGCGCAGCGCCAGGCCCATTCCACGGGGCCGTAGCGGAAGAACCGCAGCCACACCGCGGTGACGAGGACCTGTACGGCCAGGATGGCGAGGGTCATCACCGGCAGCCACGACGTGTCGGTCATCTGCGTGTCCGGGAACAGGTGGAGCAGGACCTGCACCGCCGCGGAGGCGCCGAGGTAGTTGGTCAGCGCCGTGCGGCCCAGCAGGGAGAACGGGACACTGACCACGGTGCCGCGGCCACCGCCGGCGCGCCACAGCAGTGACAGGACGGTGACGATCGCCACCGCGGTGAACAGTCCGGCGAAACCGCTGACACGGTCGACGACGTCCGGGTCGGGAAGGCCGTCGACGTTCTCGACCGAGTACTGCAGGACGCTGAACGCCACACCGGCGACGGCGGAGACCCCGGCGATGACGGCGGTGAGGACGACGTCGCGCCGACGCGTCGACTCCAGCCACTGCGGCAGACCGTACTGGGCGGCGCCGAAACCGGCGACCATCAACGTCGCGCCGATGACCGGGGTGCTGCCCCACAACCAGTAGGCCACGACCGTCCCGACGGCACCGAGCACCAGGACCGGGCCCCGGGGGAGGAACATCGCGGGGACCAGCAGGACCAGCGCCGACAGTGAGTAGAGCGTGAGGATGTCCCCGCTGTACAGCAGGAACAGGTTCAGCAGTCCGACGGGCATCAGGACGGCGAAGCGGCGGACCATCAGCCAGCGTGCCGAGTTGACCGGCATCCTGCGCTGCGAAGAGCTGTAGAGCAGCCATGCGCTCACACCGAAGAGGAAGGCGAAGATCGGCACGAAACGCCCCTGGATCGCCAGGTCGTAGGCCTGGTCGACGAACTGGTGCGGATCCGCGTTCTCCGTCCAGGGGTAGAGCAGGTCGCGCAGGTTGACGAAGAGGATGCCGCACAGGGCGAATCCGCGGAGGGCGTCGAGGAAGCCGTAGCGGACGGGGAGGGTAGAGGACGCGGATCCCGGGTGCACGGCGGGGCCGGACCGGTGCGCTGTGTCTGGCGTGGTCACAGGGGTTCTCCTGACAGGGACGAAATGATCTGACGGTGAAGAGACTATGGACTTCCGGTGGCGGGGACATCGGCCCGGGGACTGATCCTGCACCGGCACCGGCCTCCACCCGGGGTATGACACCAGGCGGGGAAAACTCCCCGGAGGGCTGTCCTGCCCTGTCTTTCCCTGTCCTTCCCGACTAGCCTGAGCTGCATGGACACACTGAGCAGACATCCCCGTGTCCTCCGGACCACGGTCGCAGCCCTCGGTTGTTCCGCCCTGCTGCTGACCGGATGCACCGGGCAGGAGGACGCGCCGACCGCGACCGAGACGGTGACGGACACCGTGACGGACACCGTGGAGGCGTCTCCGGCTCCGGATGACGCCGCCTGCGGGGAGGCGCCGGAGAACCCGCTCACCGGGGACGTCCCGGTCCCCGTGCGCTTCGCCCAGGCACCGGACAACAGCGACGTCTTCTTCCACTACTCGGTCTCCGAGGACGAGTCCGACCCCTGCGCCCCGCTGTCCTGGGTGATCCTGAACGGCGGGAACGGCACTACGGAGAACCCGAACGGGACGGCGGGAAGCAGTCGACAGACCGTCGTCTTCTTCACGGACGGCGAGGTGGTCACCGACCCGGCACCGATCCTCGCCCGCCGCATCGAATCCGTCAAACGCGTCGACGACAGCACGGCACGGGCGGAGTACGCCTTCTACACCGACGCACCCGCCGCAGCCGACGAGACCGCCCCCGGGGCCGCGACCTTCCACTGGAACGGCAGTGAACTGGAGGTCAGCGACAACACGGTCCCGGTCGAACTCAACGAGTCGGCGGCGACGCTGGACCTCGGCGCGGTGCTGTAGGCCCGCCTGCCGGAACACCGTTAGGCTGGGGCGACCGGAACCTCAGAGTTTCCCGCAGCAGCTCCGAGACAGACAGGAGGTCCCCATGAGCAGTGACACCACGGATTCCGACCGTTCAAGAACCGGTGCCGGACTGACGGACAGCCGAACCCTGCGTCTCATCTGGCCCCAGTGGCAGGGCGCAGGCCACAGCGTCGCGACCGCCGCCCTGCCTGGTTTCCCACCCGACGACGCCCGGCGCGGTTACGCCCTCGGTGCACAGGTGGCGCAGGCGATTCTCCCCGACCACCACGGCCCCACCGAGGTCGTGCCGGTCCCCGACCAGGAGAGCGGCTCAGTCGCCGGGATCGAGTCCCGTCCCGAGATCCTCGCGTCCCTGGCCGGTGCGCAGAAGGCACTGGGCCGGCATGACTGGGACCGGGTCCTCACGGTGGGCGGCGAATGCTCGGTGAGTGTGGCCCCGTTCGCCGCTCTCGCGGAGAAGTACGGTGACGACCTCGCGGTGGTGTGGGTGGACTCCCACCCGGACACCGACACCCCGCACACCGGGTACGACGGCTACCACGCCATGGCGGTCAGCACCCTCACCGGCCATGGTGACCAGGAGATCACCGGCCTGCTCCCCGCCACCGTCGACCCGTCCCGGGTGGCGTTGGCCGGGCTCCACGCCTGGGAGGAGGACGCCCACGCCAACGTGTCGCGGTGGGGCCTGACAACGTTCAGCCCCGACGAACTGCGTCGCTCATCCGACGACCTGCTCCACTGGCTGGCAGGCACGGGTGCGTCCAGGGTCGCCGTGCATCTCGACGTCGATGTCGTCGACAGCACCGAGACCGCCCTGGGGCTGGGCACTGTCCCGGACGGTCTGACCCGCGCCCAGGTCAACCGGGTGATCAACGACCTCTCTGGCGTCGCCGAGGTGGTGGGCCTGACCGTGGCGGAGTTCATCCCCCGCGACCTGATGGACCTGCGCGGACTCCTGCGGGGTCTGCCGTTGCTGTCTGACTGAGCGCCCCGCCCGTCAGCCACGTCCCCGCCCGCACATCTCCCCGGAAGTGACACACCACCATGTCCCCCACACCCACGGCGACTGACCGCCACGCCCGCCGGGCCGTCGCCGCGCTCTTCCTGACCAACGGCGCGGTGTTCGCCAACCTCCTCCCCCGCTTCCCGGAGATCAAGGCCGACCTGGGGATGAGCAACGCGATCTACGGCCTCGCCGTGATCGCCTTTCCCGTCGGAGCGATCGTCGCGGGGCTGGCCGCGGCCCCCCTGGTCCGCAGGTTCGGTTCGGCCGCCGTCGCGGTCGCCGGCACCGTCGGCACCAGCCTGGGCGTCCTCGGCGCCGGGGCGTCCCCCCCCCCCGCTGTTGCTGTTCGTGGCCTGCCTGTTCGTCGGCGGGGCCATGGACGCGGTGACCGACGTCGCCCAGAACGACCACGGGCTGCGCGTCCAGCGCCGTTACGGGCGGACGATCATCAACTCCTTCCACGCGATCTGGTCCCTGGGGGCGGTGCTCGGCGGTGCGACAGCGGCCGCGGCCATCGCCGTCGGCCTTCCGCGTGAGATCCACCTGGCCCTGTCCGCCGCGGTCTTCTCCCTGGTGGCACTCGTCGCACTGCGCTACTGCCTGCCCGCGTCCGACGGGGAACCCGACGCCGGTGGCTCCGTCACCGACGACGCCGCACCCGCCTCCGGTGCCCGGGTCTCGGGCCGCCCGGTCGCCGTGCTCGCGGCACTGGTCGTCATCGCCGTCGCCGGGGCCCTCGTCGAGGACGCGGGAATGTCCTGGGCGTCGCTGTACATCACCTCGCTCGGGGCGCCCGGTTCCGTCGCCGCCACCGGTTTCGTGGCACTGGTAGCCGCACAGTTCATCGGCAGGATCCTGGGGGACGGCATGGTCGACCGGTTGGGTCAACGTGCCGTGGCCCGTCTCGGCGGGACGGTGGCGGCCGTGGGCATGGGCCTGGCGCTGGCGTTCCCCACCGTCCCGGGCACTGTACTCGGGTTCGCCGCCGCCGGTTTCGGTGTCGCCACGCTGATCCCCGCGGCGATGCAGGCCGCCAGCGAACTCCCCGGACTCCGCCCCGGTACCGGGCTGACGGTGGTCTCGTGGCTGATGCGGGTGGGTTTCGTAGGCTCTCCGCCGGTGGTCGGTCTGGTCGCGGACGCCACGAGCCTGCGGGTGGGTCTCCTCGTCATCCCGCTGGCCGGGCTGATCACTGTGGTCCTCGCCGGGGTCCTGCGTGGCCGGTCGCGGAAACGGGGCAGCTGAGTCCGCCCGGCGACGTCTGTTAGCCTGCATGAACTACGAGGTTCCCGCTGTACCCTGGCCGGCGACGCACGGCCACCACCGTTGAGGAGCATGAGATGCGACACGAGCAGGTACTGACCCCCATCCCGGGCACGGTCATCAGGATGCCCGACGTCCCGGACCCCGTCTTCGCCCGGGAGGCGATGGGCGGGGGCTTCGGCATCACCGACACCCCGGGCGGCGACGTCCTCGCCCCGGTCAGTGGCACGGTGATCATGGTGGCCAAGACGGGCCACGCCGTGGGGATCACGACGGACTCCGGACTCCAGTACCTGGTGCACCTGGGCTTGGACACCGTGGAACTGGAGGGACGCCCCTTCACCGTCGACGTCGCCAAGGGTGACCGTGTCGAGGCCGGGCAGAAGATCGCGACGATGGACGTCGACGAGATCGAGTCGGCGGGGAAGTCCACCACCACCGTGGTGGTCGTGACGAACTCGAGGAAGATGGTCGACCACATCGACGTCACCGTCGGGGACGCCGCATCCGGCGACGCGGTGGCCGAGGTGTACCTGACCCCGTCTGACGACGACGCTGACGAGGCGGACGACAATGACGACGCGGACGACGCGGACGACGCGGACGACGCTGGCGCGGACGCGGCGGCGCGGCGTCCGGCGGACCTCACCGGCTTCGACGCGACCGCCTGGGACATCATCGACGGGATCGGCGGCGCGGAGAACGTCCGCAGCGTCACCCACTGCATCACCCGGGTGCGCTTCTACCTGAAGGACGACACCCTCGCCGACGACGGGGCCGTCGCCGACCTGGACGGCGTCATCGACGTGGTCCGCGCCGGCGGCCAGTACCAAGTGGTCATCGGCGCCGACGTCGAGGACGTCTACGCCGCCGTCAGTGGGCAGCTCGGCGGCGGCACAGACGGGGCCGACGGCACAGACGGGACAGACGGGGCACCGGAGAAGGAACGTCCCTCCACCGTGGTGGGCTGGGCGAAGTACGGGTTCTCCGAGCTGATCGGTGTGATCACAGGCTCGATGATCCCGGTGATCGGACTGCTCGCGGCCTCCGGCATCATCAAGGGGATCCTGTCGCTGCTGCTGACGTTCGACGTCGTCACCGAGGACTCCAACACCTACCAGATCATCAACGCGATGAGCGACGCGGTGTTCTTCTTCCTGCCGATCTTCGTGGGGTTCACCGCGGCCAGACGCCTGGGGGCGGACCCCATCATCGTCTCGATCATCGGCGGCGTGCTCTGCTACCCGAGCCTGGTGGAGATGTCGGAGACCGAGGGCGACCGGGCCCTGCTGGGCATGTCACTGAACTCGGACTTCTTCGGGATCCCCTTCCATGTCGCCGGGTACTCCTACTCCATCTTCCCGATCATCGTGGCGGCGTGGCTGGCCTCGGTCATCGAACCGTGGCTGAAACGGGTCATCCCGAACACGGTGCGCATGATCTTCGTGCCGTTGTTCGAGGTCGTCATCGTGTCGCTGGCCATCCTGCTGATCCTGGGGCCGCTGGTGATGTTCGTGTCCACCGGCATCGCCACGGCGATCCAGGGACTGTACGACCTCTCCCCGACAGTCTCCGGCACGGTCATCGGCGCCTTCTACCAGGCCCTGGTGATCTTCGGTCTGCACTGGGCGGTGATCCCGCTGGTCGCGCAGGACATCGCGGCGAACGGCAACTCGTACCTGAACGCCATCATCTCCGCGACGATGGTCGCCCAGGGTGGCGCGGTGCTGGCGGTGTTCATCAGGACGAGGATCGAGAAGATCAAGGCACTGTCCGGCCCTGCGGCGATCTCGGCGTTCTGCGGTATCACCGAGCCGGCGATGTACGGCGTGAACCTGAAGTACGGCCGGGTGTTCATCATGGCGTCGGTCGGTGGTGCGGTCGGCGGCCTGCTCACCGGGTTGTTCAGCGTGAACATGTGGGGCTTCACCGGCGCGCTGATCGGGTTCACCTCCTTCGTGAACCCGGCCGACGGTGTGGACGGCAGCTTCTGGGGTTACCTCATCGCCTCCGCGGCCAGCCTGTCCGTGGCCTTCGTCCTGACCTGGTTCTTCGGTTTCAAGGACTCCGACGTGGACAAGGGCCGCGAGGTGAAGAAGGTCCGGCTGGGGCGGCGTGAACCGAACTGACGGTGAGCGCACCGGTGGATTTGACAGTGATGAGCCGGGCACCGCTATGCTCTGGTCATCGTTGTAGATCCTCTCTGGGCCCGCGGGCCCTGGAAAACAGGTGTTTGATGTTCCGGCCAGTGCTGAGTGCGCCTCGGCAGACCGCGTAACCCTCCGTAGCTGAACGCTGCCGGACGGGTGATCCGGTGTTCCACCGTGTCCGCGTCGCGTCGTCGACGTCGGACCGTCTCCTGACGGGGCCACTCGGCCTGCTCTTGCTGTCATGATCGATCCCAGTGAGGAGCATCCCGGTGTCCGACCACACCACCACCCCGAACAACACCCGCAATCCCGACACCTTCACCTGCGCCCGGTGCGGACTGACCGTGTCCGAACACGCACCTGACGGTGAGCGGCGCAATCACTGTCCGTCCTGCCTGCACTCGCAGCACCTCCACGACCACGCCACCGACGAGCCGAGTGACTGCGGGGGCGAGATGTCCCCCATCGCCGTCGCCGTCCTGCGCAACGGCGACTGGACGGTGGTCCACAGGTGCGTGCGCTGCGACGAGCTCACGTCATCGCCCACACACGGCGACGACAACCAGCTCATCCTGATGCGCATGGCGGTCCGTCCACTGGCCCAACCCCCGTTCCCGCTCGAGACGTTCGGGACCTTCTGAGGGCCGGGGAGGAGTACCGCCATGTCCCGCAAGAACAGCCGACGCCACGGTCGACGACCACAGCGACGGCCACAGCGACGGCCACAACGACGGAAGGACGTCCTGCACGCGCACGGAGGCCACCGGTCCAACGACTTCCGTTGCGTGTCCTGCCGGCTCGACGTCCCGTTGGACGCGCCGGGGACGGCGCACCGCAACCACTGTCCGCACTGCCTGACGAGTAGACACGTCGACGCCCGGATCCCGGGCGACCGTGCCGAGGCCTGCCACGGCCGCATGGAGGCGCTGTGCATGTCCACCCGTGAGGACGGTGAGTGGATGATCGTCCACCGGTGTGTGTCGTGCGGCGGGCTGAGCGCGAACCGGGTCGCCGGCGACGACAACCCGCTCGCGCTGGTGCAGCTCGCCACCAGACCCCTCGCCGACCGGCGCCACGCCCTTCGGCTCCTGTCGGCACTGTGACGGAGACCCGCTGCCCGGCACCGCTTCCCCGCCAGTGAGGCGCCGGGACATGCGATCTTCCTGTTTCACTTCCAAGACGAATGCCCTTTGAGTAACGTTGTGTGACGCGCACTACACTTTACGATGTCCACCTGAAGGAGGCCCCATGTCCTGCCCCTTTACCGGCGACGACAGCAACAGCCTCGGACTTGCCGAAGCCACGATCCCGGGAGCTGCTTCCACCTCCGGGAACAGCGACTCCGCCACGTCCGACAGTGAGTCCACCACCACACCGAAGGCATTCCGGCGTGGCGGCAAGGACGACAAGATCACCCGCGCCGACGAAGGTTTCTTCGGCCCCGACTCGGTGGCGTGGAAGGTGTGGAAGTTCCCGGGCGCGGCACTGCAGGGCTTCGCCCGTGCGGTGACGATCGAGCACCTCGACCCGGACCTCGTCGCCGCGGTCGACGCCTCCGGCCAGGTCATCAAGCGCACACCGATCCGCTACGACCGGACCATGGAGTACTTCGCCGCCGTGCTGGCGGCGGACGCGCAGACCGTCATCAGGATGTCCGACATCCTGATGAGGGTCCACGACCGCTCCTACGGTGTGAACCCGGTGACCGGCAACCACTACGAGGCGAACAAGCCGTCCTCCCAGCTCTGGATCCACGTCACCGCATGGCACTCGATCCTGTACGTGTACGAGAAGTTCGGCCCCGGCAAGCTCTCCCGCGACGAGGAGAACGAGTACTGGGCACAGATGAAGATCGCCGCCCAGTTCCAGCCCATCGACCTCGACGACGTGCCCCGCACCCGCGGTGAAGTCCAGGCGTACCTCGACAGCTGGCGTGAGAAGCTCTCCGCCTCCGAGGCCGCGGTCTTCAACATCGACCACATCCTCGACGGCTTCGAGACGATCGAGCCCGACCTCCCGAAGTGGCTGCAGAAACTGGGTCGCCCCCTGCTCCGCCGCAGCATCATCGCCACGTACCCCCGTTGGATGCGGAGCATGATGGGGCTGAAGGAGAGCTCCAAGGTCATGGACACCCTGTCCATCGCCGCGTGGAAGCCGATCTACAAGATCCTCTCGGCCAGCCCCACCCTGTTCCTCTGGCTGGTCAAGCGCATCTGCCCGCGCGCACTGCGGTACTACGTGCCGATCCTGCTGAAGGAACCCGCGGAAACCCCGCGCGTGTACACCCCCGAGGTGGCGCGACGCATGTTCGGCAACCCCCTCACCCCGCTGGAGCAGCGGGAGGAACTGCTGAAGAAGCGTCAGCAGGGTACCGGCCAGAAGGCGTACGAGCACAACCACGACGACGAGATCCTCGAGTTCCACGCCGCGGACGACCCGGAAACCGCGGAAGCTGCCCTCAACAGCACCAAGAAGTACGAGCAGACCCAGCAGGTCAGCTAGTTCGGATTCCACACAGAACAACCCCGCAGCAGTACCCTGCCGCGGGGTTCGTTGATCACAAGGGCTTCTCACACTCCGGGGAGCCGCCTGGAAACAGGCGCCACCGGCACGCTACCTGAACCGACACCTCACTTGTCAGATTCGCCGCGTTGAAACAGAACGAAGCTGGCAGCCAGCATCACAGCAACCCCGACTACCCCGACTACCGGTGCCAGCACGATGGTGGCAAGAACGGAACCGTCCACCAGCCGAGCCGCCACCATGCCGCCAGTCGCGACGATCAACCCGGCCAAGAACATGTTCACGCGGGCATATTTCCGAAGCCGGAGATCAGGATCGTCAATGCCGGTGGTGATGAACTCGCGGAACAACATGACCTCAACGGTACGGAATGTATTCCTTAATCCCCCCTCACCCTGGGGGACTCGGAATCCCCGAGCGTTAGCGTGGGGGGCATGGACACACCCGCACTGGCCCGCCCGCTGCTCTCACTCGTGATCATGGGGGTCATGCTGCCCATCGCGGTACCCGGAACCACCTGGCTCGGCGTGGCCGGCTGGGCCGTGGCGCTGGCGGCCCTGAGCGCCGCACTGTGGATCCTGTTCCTGCACGCCCGGCGAGAATCCCGCGACAAAGAGCTGAACTGGCCACGGCCCCGGGCCACCGACGCGCATCAAAAACCGCGCTAAACCAGCGGTCCCCGGCAATCACCCCTCGGGAACGCCGCGTTTACGCAGGTGGTGGAGCTGGAGACGAGACTTGAACTCGCAACCTACGGTTTACAAGACCGTTGCGCTACCGATTGCGCCACTCCAGCGGAAACCGGCGGTGCGCAGGCACCGCCCACGGTGTCGCCACCGGGTTTCAGCGCACGACTCTATCAGCAGCGCAGGCCACTGATCGAATCAGGATCATCTACCGTAGAGTGTGGCCGGAACGATCGGCAGACAGCGGTGGACCGTGAGAGAAACGGGGAGTGGAGTGAACGGTGAGGGCGGCAGGACCCGAAAGGGTTACACGGCGCTGAGGAACAAGGTGTCCGCGATGCTGTTCAGCGGCAACAGGTCGACGATCGACACGATCCGCACCGCTCCCCCGCCGTCCCCGCTGGCACCGGTCGACCTCACCGACACCGCCCAGGTGCACCTGGTGATGGACACCGCCGCCCGCATCGGCGACCTCCTGCTCGCAGCCGGCACCGGCAACACCGACGCCAAGGCCCAGGTCCGGGCCGTCACGTCCGCCTACGGCCTCTACGGCTGCCACGTCGACATCACCCTGAACACCATCACCATCTACTCGCCGTCGACGGACACCTCCCGGCCGGTCAGCACCTTCCGGGTGGTCCACTCGCTCAACAGCGACTTCTCCCGCCTCACCGAGGTGGACCGCCTGATCCGGTCGATCGTGAACGGTGCCACCGAGCTCGAGCTGACCCGCAAGATCCTCACCGACATCGAGACCAGTCCCCCGCCCTACCGCATCCGGTGGGCCACGTTGGCCTGGGGCGGGTTCGCCGGCGCCGTGGCGTTGATGCTCGGCGGTGAGCCGCTCGTCGCCCTCATCGCCACGCTCACCTCGATCATCATCATGGCCACGAACGTGTGGCTGGCCTCGAAGTCGCTGCCGTTGTTCTTCCAGAACTTCACCGGCGGCATCATCGCGACCATCCCCGCCGCACTGACCTTCAGTTTCGCCCGTGCGCTGGACCACTACCTGTCGCCCTCGCTGGTGATCGCCTCGTGCATCGTGGCGATGCTCGCCGGGTTGACCCTGGTCCAGGCACTGCAGGACGGTGTCACCGGCGCGCCGGTGACGTCCTCGGCACGGTTCTTCGAGACGGTGCTGATGACCGGCGGCATCATCTCCGGTATCGCGATGGGGCTGATGCTCACCAGCCGGCTGGGCATCACCCTCCCGCCGATCGACACGTCGAGCACGCAGGGCACCTTCGGCGGGGCGGCCCTGCAGATCCTCGGCGGTGTCGGCGCGGCGATGTTCTTCGCCATCGCCTCGTTCTGTGAACGTCGGGCGCTCGTGGTGGCCACGTTCACCGCCCTGGTGGCCTACTCGCTGTACCGGCTGCTGCAGGTGCAGTTCGACACCGGCGACGTCACCGCCGCCGGCATCACGGCCACCTTCGTCGGCCTGGCCGGTGGTCTGCTGTCCCGCCGCTACCTCATCCCCCCGCAGATCACCGCCATCGTGGGCATCACGCCCCTGCTGCCCGGTCTCGCACTGTACCGCGGGATGTACTCGATGCTGACCGACCAGTTCGTCGTCGGTATCTCGAACCTCGGTATCGCACTGGCCACGGCCACGGCCCTGGCCGCCGGGGTGGTCCTCGGCGAGTGGATCGCACGTCGTCTCCGCCGTCCGCGGATCCTGTACCGCTACAACGACCTGCGCCGGCCGAAGACGCGGCGTTCCCGTGCCCGCCGTCCCGACGGTTCCGCCACCCCGCCGATGCACTGGCGGGTACTGCGGCAACGCAGGGGCGGCACCCCCTGGCTCCCCGATCCGCGCCGTTCCCACCAGCGCCAGCGTGAGCGCGACCGGGAAAGTGCGCGGGACGGTCAGGCGGGTTAGACTGAGGGCTTACGGGTCTCAGGCCGAACATCGTCATGTAAGGGAGCAATCAGTGCCGCCGAAGGTCAGCGACAACCACACCACCAGCGCAGAGTCCCTGCACACCGTGGAGGAGGAGACCGCGAAGGCCGCGCAGCGCATCGTCGCCACCTACGCCGAGGACTTCCTCGACGCCGCCACGCTGATGTGCATGCTCGGTGTCGAGCCGGAGGGGCTCATCCACCGCAAGGTCGCCGCGGACGCCGCCGCCGAGGAAGAGGCGAAGAACCCGAAGGCCGCCAAGAAGACCACGAAGAAGGCGACCAAGAAGGCCCCGGCGAAGAAGGCCGCCGCGAAGAAGAGCACGGCCAAGAAGGCCACGAAGTCCTCGGCCGCGAAGAAGGCCACCGGCGAGTAGCCTGGCGTTCACCCACCCGAGAACACAGACCCTCGAGCACCCTAAGGGGAGACGACGCCGTGACTGCCGGAGATGATCGAAGCTACGCCGACGGAGAGTCGTCGACCGGGACCGTCCCCACGAGCGACATGGTCGTGGTCGCCAACCGCCTGCCGGTCGACCGGTCCGTCGGCAAGGACGGCACGGTGACGTGGTCACCCAGCCCAGGTGGCCTGGTCACCGCCCTGCGTCCTGTGCTGGAGAGCAGCCAGGGCAGCTGGGTCGGCTGGCCCGGTGCCACGGCCGACTCCCCGGAGGAGGAGGTGCACGTCTCCGACCTGCCGGAGATGGACGGGGGCATCACCCTGGTCCCGGTGAACATCAGCACCTCGGAGTTCCAGACGTACTACGAGGGTTTCTCCAACGACACCCTCTGGCCGCTCTACCACGACCTGATCGTCCACCCGGAGTTCCACCGGTCGTGGTGGCGCGCGTACCGCACCGTCAACGAGCGTTTCGCCCGGGCGGCCGCCGAGGCCGCCGCCCCCGGCGCCACCGTCTGGGTGCAGGACTACCAGCTCCACCTGGTGCCGGGTCTGCTGCGTGAGATGCGGCCCGACCTGAAGATCGGGTTCTTCCTGCACATCCCCTTCCCCGCCCCCGAGCTGTTCCGTCAGCTCCCGTGGCGGTGGGACGTCCTGCAGGGCACCCTGGGCGCCGACCTCATCGGGCTGCACACACCGGACTCCGCCTGGAACTTCCTCTACACGCTGCGTGCCCTGGGCGGGGACGTGACCTTCAGCAAGGTCGGCGAGGGCGACGCCTGCGGGGCGGACGGCGAAGGCACCTTCACCGACGACGGTGCCGCGGGCACCGACGAGTCCGGGGTCTCCTACATCCGCGGTGCGCGCCTGCCGCGGCGGGACGCGGTGGCCGGCACCGTGCGCACCGGGGACGGCCGCGAGGTCAAGGTCGGGGTGTTCCCGATCTCCATCGACACCGAAGGCGTCAAGGCGAAGGCCACCGCCCCGGAGACGGTGTCCGCGGCGAGCGCCCTGCGCCGACGGGTCGGCTCCCCGAAGATCCTGCTCGCCGGCGTGGACCGCCTGGACTACACCAAGGGCATCCACCAGCGGCTCAAGGCGTTGGAGCAGCTGCTCAGCCAGGGGCTGCTGAACCCGGACGAGGTCTGCCTCATCCAGGTCGCCACCCCGTCGCGCGAACGTCTCGACTCCTACGCCCGCACCCGGGAGGACGTCGAACGCACCGTGTCACGCATCAACGGCGCCTACGGCAGCCTGGGGCACACGGTGGTGCACTACTCGCACGCCAGCATGCCTTTCGCCCAGCTGGTCTCCCTCTACGCCGCGGCGGACGTGATGCTGGTGACGGCGTTGAAGGACGGGATGAACCTCGTGGCCAAGGAGTACGTGGCCAGCCACTCCGACGGCTCCGGCGCCCTGGTGCTCAGTGAGTTCACCGGCGCGGCGACGCAGCTGCCGAACGCCTACCTGTGCAACCCCTACGACGTCGAGTCGACGGCGGCGGCGATCATGAAGGCCATCGACTCCCCGGACGAGGACAAGCAGGCCCGCATGCAGGAGATGTGGGAGGAGGTGCGCTCCCACGACGTTCACGGGTGGGCACGTCGCTTCCTCGCCGTGCTGGACCCCGGCGGTCCCGGGACCACAGGGGCCTCGGGGAACGCGGGGACCACGGGAACCGACTCCACCGACTCAGGCGCGGTGGGCGAGTGAACCGGAGTGTGCGCGGAAAGGCCCGTCGTACCGTCCTGCGCACCGCGCTCGGCGGTGTCGTCCTGACCGGAGGCGTACTGCTCGCCTCCTGCGGCTCGGACATCCCCGGCGAGCTCGCGGACATCCGCTGGCAGGTCAGCCGCGTGGAGGACGCCGCCCTCGACGACTCCGGCACCGCGGTGGCGTCCTCCCTGTCCCAGACCGACCAGGCGCGCACCTGGATCGCCCTGGGCGGCAGCACCGTCACCGGTGCCGCCGGGTGCATGGCGCTGAGCGGTGACATCGAGTGGCTGGACAACGACCGGGTGCGGTTCCACGGTCTCAGCGCCCGCGACATCAGCGGAGAGCCCGGCGGCACGGACTGCCTGCCGAACGACTCCTCCCTCGCCGACCGCCTGGTGGCCGTACTCGGCGAGAGCGACGCCGACGACAATGCGACCGAGGACCCCGACGCCGGTTCCGGCGACGAGCCGCCGACGCTGCGCTGGAGCACCCCCACCGAGGACGAGCTGCGGTTGACCCGAGCCGACGACAGTCCGACGGACTGGCAGACCCACCGGTTCGTCGAGTTTCTCGCGACACCGTAGGCCACCGCGCGACACCGTGGGACACCGTGGGCCCCCGTCGGCGCTACGCTGGACGGCATGACCGACGCCACCGACGCCACCGGACCCCTGCCCCCCGTCTCCACCGACGACATCCGGTACCTCGCCGAGGTCCCGCACCTGTTCGTCGCCCTCGACTTCGACGGCACCCTCGCCGGATTCTCCACCGACCCGCTGTCGGTGCGCATGGTCCCGGGCGCCCGCGACGCGATCGACCGTCTCGCCGGCTGCGCCGGCACCACGGTGATGCTGCTCTCCGGACGAAACCTCGAGATCCTCGAACCCGTCGCCGAGATCACCGGGAAGTCCTCCCCCGCCCCGGGCGACATCCTGCTCGTCGGCAGCCACGGTGCCGAACCCGCCGACGCCGCCGGCTCCGGCCTGGACGAGGGGCAGCGTGACCTGCTGGCCACCCTGGCGGGGCTGGCGGAGGAGTACGCCTCCCGCGACTCCGGCATGTGGGTGGAGCGCAAGCCCTTCGCCGTGGGGCTCCACATCCGGGGCGCGTCGGACCGGCGGACGGGGCTCACCGCCTACGAGGAGTTCCGGCTCACGGCCCAGAAGCTCGACGGGGTCACCGTGACCCCGGGCAAGGACATCGTCGAGGTGTCCGTGTCGCCGGTGACCAAGGGCAGCTACCTGCAGGCGTTCATCGACCGGACGCAGCCGGACGCCGTCGTCTTCGCCGGCGACGACGTCACCGACGAGACCGCCCTGCGCGTCCTCGACCAGGAGGGGATGGCCCCCGGCTCCGGCGACGGCCACCCCGGGCGTCCTGACGTCGGTATCCGGGTGGGCGACGGCGACACCGCCGCGCACCGCCGGCTCCCCGACCCCGCGGCGGTGGCCGAGACCCTCGCCCGTCTCGCCGAGGCCAGGCTGCTGCGCCAGGGCGACCGTGAGGGCGGGGTCGTCGACGCCGCGTCCGTGGCCGCGCTCAGCGAACTGCGGGAGGAGCGACCGTCCGGCCGGGGAGGTAGTGCGTCGGGAGAATGATCCGCGGCTCCGGCTCCGCCCACTCGGTCGCCGGCTCCCGCCGGGTGGCCTCGGTGTTGCGGCCGATCAGCGCGGCGAGGACGTTCCCGCTGGTGAAACCTTTCTCACGGTTCGGCTGCTCCACGGTCGCCAGACCCACTGACCGGGCACGGGCGATCCCGTCGAACCCGACCACGGAGAGTTCCCCGGGGACGTCGATCCCGACGTCCCCGGCGTAGTCGAGCACGCCGAGAGCCTGGCTGTCGGTCGTGCAGATCACCGCGGTGAGCTCCGGGTGCCCCTCCAGCAGTTCGGCGGCGGCGCTGCGGGCGGTGTCCGGGTTGTTGATGTGTCGTTCGATGACGGGGACGTCCGCCCGGTCGATCCCGGCGTCCTCCAGCACGGCCAGCACCCCGAGCACCCGTCCCTTCTGGACGTGCATCTGCGCCCCGTCGAGACGCTCCGCGCCGACGGGACCGTTGTTCGGGTGCCGGTCCAGCCGGATGCAGAGGATCCCGATCCTCCGGTGGCCGGCGTCGACCAGTGCATGGGCCGCCGGACGGATCGCCTCCCGGTCGTCGATGCCGACGAAGTTGACCCCGTGGTCGTCTGCCGGCTGGTCGCAGATCACGGTGGGCACGTTGCGGCTGGTCACCGAGGCGAGGAAGGGGTCGTCCGCGGCGACGGAGTAGACGATGAAGCCGTCGACCACGGCCTGGTTCACCAGGGAGGCGGGACGGTCCTCCTCCGCGGTCTCCGCTCCCGCGGGGATCAGCAGCATGGAGGTGTCCATGCCGACGCACGCCTCGGAGACCCCGGACATGAACTCCAGCGACGCCTGGTCCTCGAAGGCGTAGGTCATGTCGTCGGTGAGCAGGACACCGATGGCGCCGGCGCGGCGGGTCCGCAGCGAGCGGGCCGTGGGGTCGGGGCCGGAGTAGCCCATCCGCTCGGCGGTGCGCATGATGCGTTCGCGCAGTTCGACGGAGAGCTGTTCGGGGCGGTTGTAGGCGTTGGACACTGTGGTCCTGGACACCCCCAGTTCAGCGGCGATGGAGGCCAGGGTGCCCCGCCGGTTCAGCCTGCCGTGCGGGCCCGGGGCGCCGTGGGCGGCCTTACTACTGGAGCGATTCACGACGACCATGGTAGTCGACGGTGCCGACAGTGACTGACGCAACCCTAATTGGCAAGCGTTGCCAACAAGGGCTACTGTCGTCCCCATGCCACGACGCCGATCCGCCACCCGCACCGCCGCCGCCCTCACCGTGGCCGCGGCCACCGCCCTGACCTCCGGTCTCACCGCCTGCGCCGGCGGCGCGGACAGCGCATCCGCCGACAACGGGGGCATCCGCATCGTCGCCTCCACCTCCACCTGGGGCGACATCGCCCAGAAGGTCGTCGACGACGCCGGCGCCGACAGCGACGACATCACCGTGGACACCATCCTCTCCGGCACCGACGACGACCCCCACGAGTACGAGGCCACCGCCCGGGACATCTCCACGATCCGCGACGCGGACGTCGTCGTCGGCAACGGCGCCGGATACGACAACTGGCTCACCGACAACGCCGGTGACGACGCCGAGGTCATCACCGCCGCCCCCGTGACCGAAGGACACGACCACGGCGCCGGCGACGAGGGCGGCGACCACGGCGATCACACGGACCACGGCGACCACGCCGACCACGATCACGGCAGTGGGCTCCTCGAGGGCGACGAGAACCCGCACGTCTGGTTCGACATGGACCGGGTCGCCGAGTTCGCCGACGCCCTCGCCGCCCACCTCCACAGCCTCGACGACAACGTCCCCGCCGTGGCCGACGGCGTGCGCGAGATGACAGACGGCTTCCGTGAGCGCATCGCGGCCCTGCCGCACGCCCATGTGGTGCTCACCGAACCGGTCGCCGGACTGCTGCTGCGGGGGACCGAGATCCACGACGTGACCCCCGAGGGCTTCGCCAGGTCCGTCCTGAACGAGGGCGAGCCCTCCGTCGCCGACCTGTCGGCGACCCGCGACCTGCTCACCGACGGTGAAGCGGACGCCCTGGTCACCAACACCCAGTCCGAGAGCCAGTCGTCCCGCCAGCTCACCGACGCCGCCGAGGACAACGACGTCCCCGTCGTCAACGTCACCGAGACCCCCGGCTCCGACGAGGACTACGCCGACTACGTCGACGGCGTGATCACCGATCTCGAGGACGCGCTCGGCTAGATGGCTGTCCTGACCTTCTCCGACGCGAGCGTAGACCCGCTCTGGCACCACCTGGACCTGAGTATCGGGGCCGGCGAGTTCCTCACCGTCCTCGGCCCGAACGGTGTGGGGAA
Source organism: Corynebacterium sp. (assembly GCF_022712195.1). Classification (GTDB taxonomy): domain Bacteria; phylum Actinomycetota; class Actinomycetes; order Mycobacteriales; family Mycobacteriaceae; genus Corynebacterium. The sequence continues at coordinate 34,348 of NZ_JALAGY010000095.1, forward strand.
ATCCACCCTGCTCAACACAGTGCTGGGCACCCGGCCGCTGTCCTCGGGCAGCGTCAGCGCCCCCGACCGGGTCGGGTTCATCCCCCAGCAGCGCATGTTCGACACCGACCTGCCGATCCGGGTCCGCGACCTGGTGGGCCTGTCCATCCGGCACGGGGTGATGTCCGGACGCCGCCCCCACCGTTCCACCGTGGACGCCGCCCTCGCCGAGGTCGGCGCCTCGGGGCTGGCGGACCGGCGGGTGGGTACCCTGTCCGGCGGGCAGCAGCAGCTGGTCCGGCAGGCCCAGGCCCTGGCCACCGACCCCCAGCTCCTGCTCTGCGACGAACCGTTGCTGAGTCTCGACCTGTCCGCCCAACGCTCCGCCGTCGAGCTGCTCGACCGGCGCCGGCGTGACCACGGCACCGCCGTCGTCTTCGTCACCCACAGCATCAACCCGGTGCTGGCCGTGACCGACCGGGTTCTCTACCTCGGCCCGGACGGGCACGTCACCGGCCCGGTGGACGAGGTGATGACCGGCCCTGTGCTGTCACGTCTCTACGGCACCGAGGTCGACGTCGCCGAGGTCAACGGCAGGATGGTGGTCGTGTGACCACCTGGGACCTGCTTCAGGTCGACTTCGTGCAGAACGCCCTCCTGGCGTCACTGCTCCTCGGCCTGGTCTCCGGGGCCCTCGCCCCGCTGATCGTGATGCGCAAGATGAGCTTCGCCGCCCACGCCACCGGCGAGCTGGCGCTGATGGGTGCCGCGGCCGCCCTGCTGTTCGGCGTCAGCGTGACCACCGGGGCCGTGCTCGGCGCCGTCCTGGCCGCGGTGGTGCTCGCACTGCTGGGCCTGAAGGAGCAGGACGCCACCGTCGGCGTGGTCCTCGCCTTCGGCATGGGCCTGTCCGTGCTGTTCATCTACCTGTACCCCGGGCGGACCTCGGAGGCGTACGCCCTGCTCACCGGTCAGATCGTGGGGGTGTCGGGGGCGTCGCTGGGCGTTCTGGCCCTGATGTCCGTCCTGGTGGTCGGTGCCGTCGCGGTCCTGTGGCGACCACTGCTGTTCGCCACGGTCGACCCGGTCATGGCCGCCGCGTCCGGTGTGCCCGTGCGACTCCTCGCCGCAGCGTTCGCCGTGCTCATCGGCATCGTCGCCTCCCAGGGCGTCCAGATCGTGGGGGCTCTGCTGCTCCTCGCCCTGCTGATCACCCCGGGCGCCGCGGCGGTGCGGGTGACCTCCGACCCGCTGCTGGCCGTGGCGCTGTCCGCCGTCTTCGCGACGACGGCCGCCGCGGGTGGACTGGTCCTGTCACTGGAGCCCGGACTGCCGGTCAGCCCCTTCGTCACGACGATCAGCTTCGTCATCTACCTGCTCTGCCGTTGCATCGGCTGGGCCCGGGGGCGCCGGGTGATCCGTGACGAGTCGCGGCTGCGCCGGCACCCCGGCGACCCGGCGGACACAGTGGACACAGTGGACACAGTGGACCCGGCGACCACTGGGCCGCACCATTCGCAGGACCTCCTGCGGTGAGGCCACCCCGTGGCCCCCGACATTCGCACCTTTTAAGCAGCTTATGCACGTAAAAGACCAGGTCAGATTCGCATAAGCAGAAAATGGGGTGCGATGTCCGCACCCCATGTGTCCCGACCACGCCCCCCCAACGGGGCGCGGCGGCTACCCCGCCCCGTTCACCCGGCGTTGACGGGCGAACTCGCTGAGCACCACACCGGCGGCGACCGAGGCATTGAGCGACTCGACACGGCCCGCCATCGGGATCGACAGGATGTCGTCACAGGTCTCCCCCACCAGGCGTGACAGCCCCTTGCCCTCGGAGCCCACCACGACGACCACCGGGGTGGTCCCGTCGTAGGTGTCCAGGGTGTGCCGGCCACCGGCGTCCAGACCCACGACCTGGTAGCCGGCCTGCTGGAACTGCTTCAGGGAGCGCACCAGGTTCGTCGCCCGGGCGACGGGCAGACGCGCCGCTGTGCCGGCGGAGGTCCGCCACGCCACCGCGGTCACCGACGCCGACCGTCGCTCCGGGATGACCACACCGTGCCCACCGAACGCCGCGACCGAGCGGATGACCGCACCGAGGTTCCGCGGGTCGGTGATGTTGTCCAGCACCACGACCAGGCCCGGACGGCCTGAGGTCTGGACCGCGTCGATGAGGTCCTCGACCTCGGCGTACTTGTAGGGCGGCACCTGCAGGCCGATGCCCTGGTGCATGCCGTTGCCGGTCATCCGGTCCAGCTCGTCGCGGCTGACCTCGAGCACGGCGATGCCGCGTTCGGCGCAGGTGTGCACCGCCTCGGAGAGCCGCTCGTCGTTGCCGGTGCCCACCGCGACGTACAGGGCGGTCGCCGGGGCGTCCGCCCGCAGGCACTCGATCACCGGGTTACGTCCGACGACGAGCTCCGGCTGGTCGTCGGCGTCGCGCGGCCGCTGCCGTCCCGAGTCGCGGCGCTCCTGCGCCTTCTTCGCCTTGTACTTCGCGTGGTAGACACGGTCCTCGGCCTTCGGTGTCGGCCCCTTGCCGGCGAGCCCCCGCCGCCGGGTGCCGCCCGAACCCTTGTCCGAGCCCTTGCGCGCCGACTTCCGTACCGCGCCGCGGCGCTTGTCATTTCCTGCCATGGCGACCAGACTACCCTGCACGTTCGCCGTGTTCCCAACACCGTCGGCGCACGGTATCCTCTGCTGGTTATGACCCCTCCGGATCCAGTGGGCCCGCCCCTGTCCCGCACCGAACGTCTCGACTCCCTCCCGGTGACCCGACGGCACGTGAAACTGCTCGGCGGTTCCGGCATCGGTTGGGCGCTGGACGCCATGGACGTCGGCCTCATCGGCTTCATCATGGCGGCGCTGACCACCCACTGGGGGCTGAGCCACACCGAGACCTCCTGGCTGGCGTCCGCGGGATTCGTCGGGATGGCACTGGGCGCCACCTTCGGCGGACTGCTCGCCGACCGCATCGGACGGCGCAACGTCTTCGCCGTGACCCTGCTGGTCTACGGCCTGGCGACCGGGGCGTCCGCCCTGGCCGGTGGACTGGCGGTGCTCATCGTGCTGCGGTTCGTCGTCGGCCTCGGTCTCGGCGCGGAACTGCCGGTGGCGTCCACGCTGGTGTCGGAGTTCGCACCCCGGGCCGTCCGCGGTCGCATGGTCGTGGTCCTCGAGGCGTGCTGGGCCGTGGGATGGCTCGCCGCGGCCGTGGTCGGCGCCTTCGTCATCCCGCTCAGCGACGACGGATGGCGGTGGGCGCTGGCCCTGGGCATGGTCCCGGCCTTCTACGCGCTGTACGTCCGCATGAGACTCCCCGAGTCCGTGCGTTACCTGGAGTCGGCCGGACGGCACGACGAGGCCGAACGCATCGTCGCCGACTTCGAGGCGTCGGAACCGGCGCGCCTGCGGTTCCGGACTCCCACGGCAGAGCAGACCGAGCCGGCCGGGCAGGACGCCGGCACCTCCCCTGCCACGGCGGAGGAGGCGTCCGGCATCTGGTCACCGGCGCTGCGCCGCCGCACCGCCGCACTGTGGACGATCTGGTTCTGCATCAACCTCAGCTACTACGGCGCCTTCACCTGGATCCCCTCGATCCTGGTCGACCAGGGCTACACGCTGGTGAAGTCGTTCACCTTCACGCTGATCATCACCCTGGCGCAGCTGCCGGGCTACGCGGTGGCCGCGTTCCTCATCGAACGGTGGGGCCGGCGGAGCACCCTGGCCGCCTTCCTCGCCGGCTCGGCGGTGGCGGCAGGACTCTACGGTGTGGCCGGTGCGGAGTGGCAGATCATCGCCGCCGGGTGCCTGCTGTCCTTCTTCAACCTCGGCGCCTGGGGCGCGCTGTACGCGGTCGGCCCCGAGCTCTACCCCACGACGATGCGGGCGCGCGGGACCGGGGCTGCGACCGGGTTCGGTCGCATCGCCTCAATCACCGCACCGTTGATCGTGCCGCCCCTGCTGGTCTTCGGCGGGATGCCGGTACTGTTCGCCCTGTTCGGCACGGCGTTCGCCGTCGCGGCGCTGGCGGCACTCGCCCTGCCGGAGCTGACGGGCACCCGGCTGGCGGAACGCTAGGCGTCCGCCCGGACCGCCGGGCGGTCACCCCAGCGTCCAGGTCGCCCCGTCGGGGGTGTCGGTCACGACCACCCCGGCCTCCTTCAGCCGGTCCCGCACCTCGTCGGCGGTGGTGTAGTCCTTCTCCGCCCGGGCCGCGGCCCGGCGGTCCAGCTCGGCGCGCACCAGCACGTCCAGCGCCGACATCGCGGCGTCGGACGACGCCGAGCCGACGCCCAGGCCCCGTCCCTCCGCGGAGGGGCCGGACCACGTCGCCGACATCGGGTCGACGCCGAGCACACCGGTCATCGCCCGGACAGCCCCGGCGGTCTCCGCGAGCAGCGTGCGGTCCCCGGACTCCAGGGCCTTGTTGCCCTCCCGCACGGCGTCGTGGACCACCGCGAGTGACTGCGGGACCGACAGGTCGTCGTCCAGCGCCTCCTCGAAGGCGGGCAGCCACGTGCCGGTCTCCACGTCGCCGAGGACCCCGACGGCACGGGACAGGAACTTCTCGATCCGCCGGAATCCGGCGGCCGCCTCCTGCAGCGCGGACTCCGAGTACTCCAGCATCGACCGGTAGTGCGCTGACCCCAGGTAGTAGCGCAGCTCGATCGGCCGGACCTGGGTGAGGATGTTCGGCACCGAGAGCACGTTGCCCAGCGACTTGGACATCTTCTCACCCGACATGGTCACCCAGCCGTTGTGCAGCCACAGCCTGGCGAAGCCGTCCCCGGCGGCGTGCGCCTGTGCCGCCTCGTTCTCGTGGTGCGGGAACTGCAGGTCCATTCCGCCGGCGTGGATGTCGAACTCCGCGCCGAGGTACTTTCGGGACATCGCCGAGCACTCGATGTGCCAGCCGGGACGACCGTACCCCCACGGGGTGTCCCACCCCGGCTCACCGGGTTTCGCCGCCTTCCACATGGCGAAGTCGCGGGGGTCCTCCTTGCCGGGGGCCGCGTCCTCCCCCTGGTCGAGCTCGTCGAGCTTCTGGTGCGACAGGAAACCGTAGCCGGGCACCTGTGCGGTGCGGCAGTACACCGAGCCGTCCTCCGTGGCGTAGGCGAGGTCGGCGTCGATGATGCGGCGGATGTAGGTGATCATCTCCGGGATGTGCCCGGTCGCCCGCGGCTCCACGGACGGCGGGGCCACCCCGAGCAGGTCGTAGGCGCGGGTGAACTCGCGCTCGTGGGTCGCCGCCCATTCCCACCAGGGCCGGCCGTGCTCGGCGGACTTCGTGAGGATCTTGTCGTCGATGTCTGTAACATTGCGCACGAACGCGACATCGAGCCCCTTGGCCTCGAGCCAGTTGCGCAGGATGTCGAACGCCACCCCGGAGCGCACATGCCCGATGTGCGGGATGGACTGCACGGTTGCACCACACAGGTAGACCGACGCGCGTCCTTCCTGCAGCGGGACGAAGTCCTGGAGTTCACGGGTCGCGGTGTCGAAGAATCGCAGAGTCACAACTGACAGTCTAGACGGGAGAGACCCCATGAAACTTGCGACGGTCCGTATCGACGGCACACGCTGCACGATCCAGGTCGACAGCGTCGACGACGCCCCGGACGGGGGTTCGGTCACCGGGCGCATCGTGGACCGCCGCGAGCTCGGGGCGCTGCTCACCGCCAACCCCACGGGCATCCGCGGTGCGGTGGAGTCCGGTCTCCGACGCGACGGCGACGAGGTGACCGTGCCCCTGTCCGACCTGCTCCCGGTGATCACCTCACCGTCGAAGATCTTCTGCGTGGGATTGAACTACCGTGAGCACATCGAGGAGATGGGCCACCCCATCCCCGACCACCCGACCCTGTTCGTGAAGTACCCCTCCGCACTGACCTCCCCCTACGCCGAGGTCACGGTGCCGGAGGGGATGACCGACAAGGTGGACTACGAGGGTGAGCTCGCCGTGATCATCGGCTCCCGACTGCCCGGGGCCCGCGGCGGTGCGTCCGCCGAGGAGGCCCGCGCAGCCGTGGGCGGCTACGCGGTGATGAACGACTTCTCCCAGCGCGACTGGCAGTACCGCACCCAGCAGTGGCTGCAGGGCAAGAACCTCGACCGCTCGTCCGCGTTCGGACCGTGGATGACGTTGGCGGACGACTACGACCCCGTCGCCGAGGGTGCGGTGCTGCGCACCTGGGTCAACGGCGACCTGCGCCAGGACCACTCCACCGCCGACCTGGTGTTCCCCCCGGTCGACCTGGTCCGGTACATCTCGCACTTCGCCACACTGGAGCCCGGCGACGTGATCGTCACGGGGACCCCTGAGGGCGTCGGAGCGGGGTCGGACCGTTTCCTCGCCGACGGCGACGTGGTGCGCATCGAGGTCGACGGTCTCGGCGCGGTGGAGTCCACCGTCCGGATGTAGCGGCTCCGGCACCCGCACTGACCACCCTTTGATAGGGTATGCTCAGTACGCTTACCCTGCCCTTCCCGCGACCGGAGTAGCCCATGAACCCCCGCACCACCCGTCCGACCCGGCGCGCCGCCGCCCTCGCCGCGACCGCCGTCCTCGCCCTGGGCCTCACCGCCTGCTCCGACGACGCCGAAGACTCGGCTGACTCGGCTGACTCGACAGACTCGACTGGATCAGCCACCGCCTCCGCCGCGGCGGGGAGCACCACCGACGGCCCGCTGACGGTCGACAGGACCGACGGGCTCAGCGCCGGCGACACGGTCACGGTCACCCTCGACGGGCTGGACACCGGGCAGAACTACTACGTCGCCGTCGCCGCCACCGACGGGGAGAGCAGCGACCCGTCGACCTACGCCGGCGAGATGGCCGACTGGGCACGTGTCATGCCCGAGGGCGAGGAGGGCGGCACCGCCACCTACGACGCCGAGGGGAACGCCGAGTTCGAGCTGACCGTCCAGTCCACCAACGACGACGGCACCGTGGACTGCACCACCGACTCCTGCTCGGTGAAGCTGATCACCGACCACGCCTCCACTCCCCCGTTCGCGGACATCGCCGCGGTCCCGGTCACCTTCGGGGACAGGTAGCGGTCCCCGCGGGGCACTCACTCCCCGGGGACGAGGAGTCCGCCTTCGTAGGCCAGGATCACCAGCTGGGCACGGTCATGCGCCCTGACCTTGGTCATGATCCGGTTCACGTGGGTCTTCGCCGTGTGCGGGGAGATGACGAACGTCTCGGCGATCTGCTGGTTCGACAGTCCGCGCCCGACCAGCTCGAGCACCTCGCGTTCCCGGTCGGTCAGCTGGGCCAGTGCCTGCGCCGCCGCGTCCGACACGGCTGGACGCGGCCCCGGGGACGTCACGCACCGGGCGATGAGCCCGCGCGTCGCCGCCGGTGACAGCAGTGCGTCGCCGTCCGCGACCGCGTGGACTGCACGGATGATCTCCTCCGGCTCCGCCCCCTTGCCGATGAACCCGCTGGCCCCGGCGCGCAGGGCGGCGACGACATACTCGTCCTCCTCGAAGGTGGTGAGGACCAGTACGCGGCTGTCGGCGTTCGCCGGGTCCGAGCAGATGCGTTCCGTGGCGGCGATGCCGTCGAGACGGGGCATGCGGATGTCCGTCAGCACCACGTCCGGGTGCAGTTCGGCGGTCATGGACACGGCCTCGAGCCCGTCGGCCGCCGCACCGACCACCTCGGTGTCCGGGGTGCTGGACAGGATGTCGACGACGGCCTGACGGATCAGGACCTGGTCGTCGACGACGAGCACGGTGGTCACGGGTGTTCCTCCCTGGCAAGCGGCAGCTCCGCGGTGAGCGTGAATGTCCCGTCCGATTCTACGGCGGTGACGGACCCTCCCACCGCCGCCACACGTTCACGCAGTCCGGTGAGCCCCAGGAAGCCGTGCGGGGCGTCCGGCTGGTTACGCCCGTCCCGGGACACCGGGTTGCTGACCCGCACCGACACGACGCGCCGCTCCGGACCGGTGGCGACGCCGGTCGCGAGTTCCACGGTGTTGCCCGAACCGTGTTTGTGCGCGTTGGTCAGCCCCTCCTGCACCACGCGGTAGACGACCCGCCCGGTGGTGTCGTCGACGGTCGACAGGTCCCCGTCGGAGGACCGGTGCACCGTGAGCCCCGCCGCGGCGACGGAGGCCACGAGGTCGTCCAGGTCCTCCACACCCGGCTGCGGGAGTTCCACGGCCCCGCGGGCTCCGTCATCGCCTGGGCCCCCTGGGTCCCCGGCGCGGAGGTAGCGCAGCAGTACACCGATGTCGCCGAGCACCTCGCGTGAGGCCTCCCGGATCCTGCCGAGTGACTCGCGCGCCTTGTCCGGCCGGGAGTCCAGCGAGCTGGACGCCACCCCGGCGTTCAGGCTGATCACCGAGATCCGGTGGGCGACGGTGTCGTGCAGGTCCTGGGCGATGCGCAGCCGTTCCTCGGCCACCCGCCTCCGGGCCTCCGCCTCACGGGTCTGTTCGGCACGTTCGGCACGCTCGGTGGCCGCCCGGGCGTACTCCCGTCGGGACCGGAAACTGTCCCCCAGGGCGGTGGCGACGGCGATGCCCGCGGCGATCTGGAAGACCTGCGGGTCCAGGGTCAGCCGGTCGTCGGTGAACAGACTCAGCACCGCCACCACGACCGCACCCGCCGTACCGCAGCCCAGGGCCACACGGCGTGGGGCGCCGGTCGCCGCGGCGAAGGCGGCGACGATCGCGGCGACACCCGGCCCCAGGGCCGGCACGCCGAGCAGGACGGTGCCCACGTACACCGCCAGACAGGCCGCGAGGACCGTCAACGGCCAGCGACGACGCAGGGGCATCAGCACCGCGGCCAGCACCACCGCCCCCGTGACGACGAGGTCCAGACGGTGGTCCGGCATCCCTCCCGTCTGCCCGGCGGGATCTCCGGGGCCGCCCGGACCGAAGGGCCCGAGGGGGCCGGGCCCTGGGCCTGGGCCCGGCACGGCGACGGAGGCGAGGACCAGCACGATGACCGCCAGGTCCCCGACCCACACCGGGATCCGCGCGGGTCGCTCACGGTTGGGCGGGGTGCGGGTTTCAGGCCGGGTCATGACGCCATTGTGCAGTATCGGCGCCCCGTCCGACGCTCGCGGTGCGCTCGTCGCCGGAGTGTTCCTGGACGCCGACGGGATCGGCAACGTCGGCAACATCGGCAATGTCGGCAATGTCGGGAACGTCGGAGTCCGGAGCGACGGGTTCGACGATCCTGCGCCGGACCGGGTGCCCGGAGGAACCGCCGACCACGACCCAGCGTTCCCGGTACTCCCGGAGAGGTCCCGGAACGGGGCCGCTCTCCGTGGAGGCGGCGGCCGCCACGCCACCCCCGGTGCGCTCTGGTGTGCGCTCTGTCCCGTCACTGTCCAGGGCGTCGCGGACGATCCGGCGCGGGTCGTAGGCCCGGAACCTGCTGTTCCATGTCGTGGGGTCCATCGCGGCGACGGGGACGCCCAGTTCCTCCTCGGCCCGGCGCCTCGTCGACTCGGTGAAGCTGCGGAAGTTCCTGATGACGGTGGCGAGCTTCTCCGCGTAGAGCGGCAGCCGCTGCGGGCCGATGACGACGGCCGCCACCATGCCGACGACGATGATCTTCTCGATGCTGAGTCCGAACATGTCAGCACACTCCTTCAAGACTGGACGTCCGGTTGTCCACCCGCCGTTCGGCAGGTTCGGTGGTGCCGGTGGGGTGCCGCCGGTCGTGGATCCAGGCGATGCCGAGTGAGACCCCGAACAGCACCGCCATCGGGACGGCGATCAGGAACATCGACAGCAGGTCGGCCGACGGGGTCACCAGGGCGCTGAAGACCACGATGCTCACGGTGATCCCCCGCCAGCTGCGGGCGACCGTCCGGGCCGGCAGCACTCCCAGGACGTTGAGGAGCACGATGAAGGCGGGGAAGGTGAACGCCACACCGGCGGCGAGCACGAGCTTGAGCACGAAGTCGAAGTAGTAGGAGGCCTGCAGCAGCGTGCTGTCGTCGGCGGAGGCGAATCCGGCGAGCAGTTCGACGATCCGGGGGAACACCGCCACACCGGCCGCGCACCCGGCGACGAACAGGGGGATCACCGCGGCGAGGAAGCCGAAGGCGTGGCGCTTCTCCCGGCCGGTCAACGCGGGAGCCACGTAGGCCAGGGTCTGGTAGAGCCAGACGGGACTGGCCAGGGCGATTCCGCCGAACAGGGCGATGCGGAGTTTCAGGTCGAAGGCGCCGGTGACGCTGTCGTAGTTGATGGCGGCGGCACGGGTCTGCGCGATGTCGACGACCGGTGCCCGCAGCACCTCCAGTACCTGGTCGGAGAGCAGGTAGGCGATGACTGCCGCGACCACGAGGGCTGCCGTGGCACGGGTGAGTCTCCTGCGCCCTTCGAGCAGGTGGCCGGACAGCGGCATGCCGGTCGGCCCTGCGGTCGCGGGCGTCATGACGTGAGCTTCCGCTCCACGCCGTCCACGGTGTGCATCGCCGGTGCCTGTCCGGCGTCCGGTGCGACCGGGGTGGCCGGTGCGCCGGCCGGTGCGGGGTCGGACGCCTCGGTCTTCAGGATCCGGACGGACTGGCCGAGGCTCCTGGCCAGGGCGGGCAGCTTCGCTGCGCCGAAGAGCAGAAGGATGACGGCGAGGATGACCAGGGCGTGCATTCCGGTGAGGTTCTGCAGCATGACGTACTCCTTAGGTGGGTGCCAGCGGTGTGGCAGGTGGGTTGGCTTGTTGTGTCGGGGGGACTGGTGGGGTCAGGTGGTGTCAGGACGCGGTCTCGCCGGAGGTCCCCGAACTTCCCGGCGCACCGGGCGCACCGTCCGGTGCACCGCCCTCGGGCATTCCGCCGTCCGGCATGTCGCCGCTGGGCGGTTCACCACCCGGACCGCCCTCGCCTCCCGGGGCCCCACCACCGGTGGGTTCGGTGGTGGTGTCCACCCGTACCGTCAGCGCGGCGGTGTAGCCCTTGTCCGCGTCACCGATGACCGAGGCCATCTGCAGTTCCGCGGAATCCTCACCGAAGACGTTGTCGGTGGCCAGGGTGATCCGGGAGAGGTTGTCCGCCGAGCCGTCGTACACCGCGGAGGTGTAGACCTCGTCCAGGACGTCCTGCGGGAACGCCATCTGGGAGGTGGCGACGGCGTTTGCCGAGTCGTCGGTGGAGTCGACGTCCGGGTAGACCTCGAAATGGATGTGGGTCCAGCGTCCCGTGTAGCAGCCCGGCATCACGGAGGTGAAGGTCACTCTGCCCTCGGCGTCGGCGACCTGCACACCGCGCAGCCATGTCTCGTCCTCGACCCCTTCGGAGTACATGGAGTACCGCCCCTGGGCGTCGCAGTGCCAGGCGTAGACGGCGACGTCGGCGAACGGGGCGTCCCCGTTGGCCATGTCGGTGACGGTGAAGGTGAACTCCAACGGAACACCGTCCACCGGGGCGTCGGCCCCGATACTGGAACGGATGTCGCTGCGCACGATGCCGGACTCCTGCAGGACGTCCGGGCCATTCGACCCGTCGGCCGGGTAGGGTCCGGCGGTCTCGTCGGGGATCTCGGCGTCCGGCAGGTCCGCGGAGTCGACGCTCCCCGCGGTGGTGGTGACGCCGCCAAAGGATGAACCGGAACCGTCCGAGCACGCCGCCAGGGCGACGGCCCCGGCACCGGCGATGCCGGCGCCGATGAACATGCGACGACTCACCAGGGTGCGCAGATCGAAGCCGACCCCCTGGTCGACGACCTCCTCGTCCGGGCGGTCGAGAAGGCGGCCCTCGTAGGCGGGGCCGTCGGGGGTGGAGGTGGGTTCGGGTACACGGGTGGCCATGATGGTCTCCTTGGTTGACGGGACCGCGGTGGCTGTCCGTCACCGCGGTGGTGACCCCGTCAACTCTCGTCGACCGCGCGGCCCGGCGCGTCCCCCGTACGCGGACACCTGTGTACCCCGTCTGCGGTATACACCGCTACGACACCGGCCGTACACTGCCGGGTGACTGCCCGGTCACCACCGGCTCCGGGCACATCGCCTCGGCCAGGGCCCCTCCTGCCCGGCCGGCCCCCGCCCGTCCCGTTCCTGAGCCTTCCGCTAGGAGGCGGGGTCCTGCCACACCACGGCGGTCGCCACCGCCGCGACACCTTCACCACGACCGGTGAACCCCAGGTGGTCTGTTGTCGTGGCGGAGACGCTCACAGGCGCGCCGAGATGCCCGGAGAGGACGCGCTCGGCCTCCTCCCGCCGCGGCCCCATCTTCGGGCGGTTTCCGACCATCTGCACCGCCGCATTGCCGATGGTGAAACCGTGGGACTCCAGCAGGTCCCGGCACTCGGTGAGCAGCCGGGCGCCGGTGACCCCGGCGTACTCGTCACGTCCGACCCCGACGAAGGAACCGAGGTCGCCGAGCCCGGACGCCGACAGCAGCGCGTCGACGACTGCGTGTGCCACGACATCGCCGTCGGAGTGCCCCTCGCACCCGTCGGCCCCCTCGAAGAACAGACCGGCCATCCAGCACGGTTTCCCTGCCTCCACCTGGTGTGCGTCGGTGGCAATCCCGACCCTGGGGACGATCACGACACGCCCCCGTCTCCCGCCATCCGGCAGGCCCGTTCCAGGTCCTCCGGCAGCGTGATCTTGAACGCCCGCTCATCCCCGGCGACCGCCACGACCGTCTCCCCCGCCATCTCCATCAGCGAGGAGTCGTCGGTGACGGCCGCGGGGGCGGCGCCTGAGGGAGGTCGTCCCGTAGGGTGCGCGGAATCCAGTTCCTCCCGGGCCTGCTGCATACGGTTCGCCGCCAGCAACCGGTCGAGCGCGAAGACCTGCGGTGTCTGCGCCGCGCGCAGTGTCCGTCGCTGCGGGGTGGACCTGATGACCTCCGCGCCGTCCAACGCTCCACCGGGGTCGGTCTCGACGACCTTGACGGTGTCCGTCACGGGGACCACCGGCACGGCTCCGGACCAGGTGCCGTTGGACACCCCCTCCGAAGCGGTGGCGACCGTCGCCCGGATCATCTCCGGCGGGGTGAGGCACCGGGCGGCGTCGTGGACGGCCACGAGGAACCCGACGGTGGGGTCCTCTGTGGCGTCCTCCATGGCGTCCCCTGTGGCGTATCCGGCCCCGTCATCCGGGTGACCGCCGTCCCCCACGATGCCCGCCTGCACCGCCTCGAGCCCCGCCCGGACCGAGTCCGAACGGTCGGAGCCTCCGAGGACCACGGACACCTCCATCGGCGCCCACAGGCCGATCTGCCCGTCCACCAGGGTGCGGGCGTGCTCCACCATGTCAGTGGAGACCGTGACCACCGTTCGTCCGACAGCCTGGGACGCGGCGAGCCCGTCCAGACACCTCTCCAGGATGGTCCGGCCCTCGACCTCCACGAACGCCTTGGGCAGCACCTCCCCCAGCCGCGTCCCACTGCCGGCGGCGGCGACGACGGCCACCACCCGGTCAGGACCGTTCACGGCCACGTCCCACGCCCCGGTCACCGGGGTCAGTCCTCGTCGTCGCCGAGTTCGTCGTCGAGGTCGACGGACTGCGGCGCATCCTCCTCGGCGACACCTGCGGCCCGACGGGCCGCGGACTCCTCACGGTGCCGGACAACGGTCTCCTCCATCTTGCGGATGGTGGCGTCCGCCTTCTCGTCGTCGACCCCCTCCGCCAACGCCAGCTCGCCGACGAGGACCAGACGCGCCTTGGCCAGCATGCGCTTCTCGCCGGCGGACAGCCCACGGTCCTGGTCGCGGCGCCACAGGTCACGGACGACCTCGGCGACACGGTTCACGTCGCCGGAGGCCAACCGCTCCTGGTTGGCCTTGTAGCGGCGCGACCAGTTGCCCGCCTCCTCCACGTCGGTCTCACGCAGGACGGAGAAGACCTTGAGCAGCCCCTCCTCGCCCACGACATCGCGGACGCCCACGGTCTCGGCGTTCGCCGCGGGGACCCGCACGAGCAGATCCCCCTGGTTCACCCGGAGCACGAGGTAGTCGACCGGCTCCCCCTTGAAAACGCGCTGCTCAATTCCCTCGATCACTGCTGCACCGTGGTGGGGGTAAACGACGACGTCCCCGATGTTGAACTCCATGACGAGCCAGTTTAGCACCCTCGTGCACACCCTCGCCGCACACCTGCGACGCCGCCCCCGCGCACAGGGCCGGCCTGTCAGGAACCGTCAGCACCCGTCAGCACACGTCACCACCCCGACCCACCCCGTATGGGCCCATCCAGCCGGGCCGAACTAGGTGTCCAGCACCCCCACAGGTTAATGTGGACTCGACGAAACCCGCCGCCCTGACATGTGTCGGGACATATCATCTGCAGTTGACGGCCCCGGACGGGCCTCAGATGGAGGAGAACCACAGTGAAGAACCGGAAGCCCGCCGCCCGCCGGCTGCTCGCCGTCACCGCCGGTTGCGCGGCCCTGGCCCTGTCCGCCTGCGGTGCGGGTCAGATCTCCCAGACCGCCAACCAGGTAGCCGCCGTCAACGGCACGAACGGCGAGCTCGGCGACGCCTTCGTCCGGGACGTCGCCCTGGTCACCCAGGAGGACAACTCGGTCGCACTGAAGTTCAACGCCTCCAACCAGGGCATCGAGGGCAAGGACATCACCCTGAAGGGCATCTCCGTGCAGGACGCCTCGGTGGACCTCGACGAGAACATCACCATCTCCCCGGACTGCTCGGTCGTCGCCGACTCCGAGTCCGCCATCGCGGAGATGAACCCGTCCGACGCCACCGTGGGCTGCACCCAGTACCTGGAGACCACGGTCAAGGGCGAGAACTTCTACAGCGGTGCCGCCCGTACCGTGACCTTCCAGTTCGACAACGGTGACGTGGAGATCAACGCCCCGATCGTCGCGTGGACCTCCGAGGCCGGCCAGACCTACCGCCACCAGGACGGTGTCAACCGCGAGGGTGTCGACTCCATCGACGGCGACCACGAGGGTGCCGACATCCACTGACCCCTCCGCCGTGTGACGCGCATTTCCCCGCCCGGGGTGATGCGCGTTTTTCATGTCCGTGCCCCCTACTAGTCTGTGAGCCATGGCCACGAAAACCACGAACCGTAGATCCCGAAGCTCCTACAGCTGCTCCTCCTGTGGCCACCAGGTGTCGAAGTGGGTGGGCCGCTGCCCCTCGTGCCATGAGTGGGGGTCGATGGACGCCGCGGGCGCACCCGTACCTGCCACCTCCTCCCCCACAGGTCTCACCCCGACGTCTCCGGCCAGGGCCGTCACCGACATCGACCCCGCGACCGCCGACCACCGTCCCAGTGGCATCGGGGAACTGGACCGGGTCCTCGGCGGCGGCGTGGTCCCCGGCAGTGCCGTGCTGCTCGCCGGCGAACCCGGCGTCGGCAAGTCGACCCTGCTGCTGGAGGTCGCCAACCGGTGGGCACGGCAGGACCGCAGCGTCCTGTACCTCACCGCCGAGGAGTCGGTGGGGCAGGTGCGCCACCGTGCCGAGCGCACCGGTGCGCTCTCCCCGTCACTGTTCCTCGCCGCCGAACACGACCTGGAGACAGCGCTCGGGCAGATCGACGCGGTCAGGCCCGAGCTGGTCATCGTCGACTCCCTGCAGACCCTCAACGCCTCCGGGGTGGAGGGGGTGGCCGGTGGTGTCGCCCAGACCCGTGCCGTCGCCGCCACGCTGACCACCCTGGCGAAGTCCACCGGTGTGCCGGTCCTGCTCGTCGGCCACGTGACCAAGGACGGCAACGTCGCCGGTCCCCGCACCGTCGAACACCTGGTGGACGTGGTCCTCAACTTCGAGGGCGACCGGCACAGCGCCCTGCGTTTCCTACGCGGGCAGAAGAACCGGTTCGGGGCGACGGACGAGGTCGGGTGCTTCGAACAGACCTCCGAGGGGATCCGTGAGGTCGCCGACCCGTCGGGGCTGTTCCTGCACCACCGGGACGAGCCGGTGGCCGGCACGGCCGTGACGGTCCTGATGGACGGGCGCCGGCCGATGCTCGGTGAGATCCAGACCCTCGCCCTGGAAACCCAGATGCACACCCCGCGGCGGGTGGTCACCGGTATCGACGCCAGCCGTGTCGCCGTCGTCCTGGCCGTGCTCGCCAAGCGCGCCGGTGTGGACCTGATGTCCCACGAGGTCTACGCGGCGACAGTGGGCGGGATGAAGATCAACGAGCCGGGGGCGGACCTGGCGCTCGCCCTGGCCCTGGCCTCGACCGCCTCCGGGACGGCGCTGCCGACCGGACTGGTGGCGGTGGGCGAGGTCGGCCTGGGCGGCGAGGTACGCCGGGTCCCCGATCTGCGGCTGCGTCTCGCCGAGGCACGCCGACTGGGGTTCACCACCGCGGTGGTGCCCGACTCCACCCGTGGTGCCGACCGGACCACCCCGCCGAAGGGGCTCAAGGTCATCGCCGTGGGCACCGTCCAGGAGGCGGTGGCGAAGATCGGGCTCAGGCGAGGTTGAAGGTCTGCGACTCGGAGGTCTTGTCGCCGATGTGGCCGTAGACCATGTACGCGCCGTTGCCGACCGGCTCACGGTTGTCGCAGGAGTCCGGGGAGGAGGTGGTCCGCGACCAGGCGGTCATCTCGAAGGTTCGGGACTGGTCCGGGTCCAGCCGCAGCCGGCCCGTCGACGTCGGCGAGTTGCAGTCGGTGTCACCCCACACCCGGGAGTACCCCGAGTCCATGGTGAACACCTCGAACTTGAGCTCGTTCTCGCCCAGGTCGATGTCGCACTCCCCCGACGTGGGGTTGGTGACCTTGAGGAAGAAGTTCGGCTGCTGGCCGTCCCGGAACGTCGGGGCGCCGGGCCGCACCGACAGCTGGAGGTCGTCGAGCTCACAGGTCTCCTTCGAGGCGACCTCGTCGGGCACACCACGGGACTCCGAGGGCTCCTCCGACTCCGACGGGGAGGCCGACTCCGACGCCGCCGAGGTCTCGCTCGCCCGGGAGGATCCGGACTCCCCGGACTGTTCCGCCGACTCCGTGGTTTCCGGCGCCGACTCCTCCGAGGACACCGAGGTCTGCGCCACCCGGTCCTGCCCGTCGTCCCCTCCGGTCAGCGAACTGATGACCCACCACAACAGCGCGATGACCACGACCAGAACAACCACCGCCGTGACACGACGGCGCCGGTAGATTTCCGGGGGCAACGGCCGGGGATCATTACGCTGACTCACACGACCAGTGTAACCAGCGCCGACAGCCCCGTGACGTCATGACACCCCGGAGGTTCGGTGTCAAGGCACCTCGGTCGCCGGCACGCCGTCGATGTCCAGACCGTAGCTGGCGACAGGCTCCGCCAGCCCGTCCGACAGTCGGTAGCGCATGCCCACCACACCGCACTCCCCCTCCCGGAGCCGCTCCATGATGCCGGGGGAACGGTCCACGATGTGGTTGGCGATCTCCACGACGTGGTGCTTCTCGAAGTCCTCCCCCGTGTCCGCGCCCTGCGACCGGGCGGCCAGCAGAGACGGGGTGACCTTCTCGACCAGGACACGCTGGAAACCGGGGGGCATGCTGCCGGTGGCCAGGGCGGTCTGCGCGGCCGCGACGGCACCGCAGCTCTCGTGACCGAGCACCACCACCAGCGGGACGCCCAGCGACACCACCGCGAACTCGAGGGAGGCGAGCACCGACAGGTCGGTGATCTCCCCGGCGGTGCGGATCACGAAGAGGTCACCGAGGCCCTGGTCGAAGACGATCTCCACGGGGACCCGCGAGTCCGAGCACGCCAGGACCACGGCGTTGGGACGCTGGCCGCCGGTGAGCAGCTGCCGCCGTCCCCGGTCCTGGTTGGGGTGGGCGGAGTCCTCGTCCATGAAACGGCGGTTTCCCGCCATCAGCAGTTCCACGGCCTCCTGTGGTGTCAGGTGGCCGGCGTCGGTGGCACGGTCCGGTGCCGGTTGCTCAGAAGTCATGCGGACTATTGTGCCACCGCCTTTTGCCGGGCGCCCGTCCGTGCGGCACAGTAGGGACCAGTGGACACCGTGACGACAGACGACACCCCCGCCACCGCCGGCACCGCGACCTCCCTGGGGTCGGTGCTGAACCGGTGGTACGACGGGCACGCCCGCGACCTCCCGTGGCGCGAGCCGGACACCACACCGTGGGCCGTCCTGCTCAGCGAGATCATGTCCCAGCAGACCCCCGTCGCCCGGGTCATCCCGTTGTGGACCGCCTGGCTGGAACGGTGGCCGACCCCGGCCGACCTCGCCGAGGCCCCCACCGACGAGATCCTGCGCGCCTGGGCGAACCTCGGGTACCCGCGACGGGCCCTGCGCCTGCGCGACTGTGCACGGGCCATCGTCGCCGACCACGGCGGCAGGGTCCCGGACACCGTCCCGGAGCTCCTCGCCCTGCCGGGGATCGGCGACTACACCGCCCGCGCCGTGGCGGCCTTCGCCTTCGACCACGCGGTCCCGGTGGTCGACACCAACGTGAGACGTGTCCACCGCCGCCTCGCCCGGGGAGAATACCTGCAGGGCCCGGCCAAGGCCGGGGACCTCGCCGACGTCGCCGACCTGATGCCCTGGGTCGACGAGGACCCGGGTCTGGCCCGGCGTGGATACCGCAACCCCCGTCACGACCCGCAGGCCCACGGGGAGGCACTGGGCATGTGTGCCTCGCTCATGGAACTCGGCGCCACCGTGTGCACCGCACGGTCCCCGCGGTGCGACGCGTGCCCGGTGGCCGACCGCTGCCGCTGGATCGCCCTCGGCCGTCCGGCGCCCAGCGCCGCGGAGACCGCGGCCGCGAAGAAGAGGGTGCAGAAGTTCGAGGGCACCGACCGCCAGGTCCGGGGCAGGATCATGGCGATCCTCCGCGCCGACGGTGCCACCGACGTCACCGCCGACGCGTTCGCCGCCACCAGTGACGACGCCGACCAGCGCGCCCGCGCACTGACGTCGCTGGTCGCCGACGGGCTCGTGACACAGGAGGGCGCCGGCCCCACCGCCCGTTACCGACTACCTCGGTGACGGGCCGGCGGGACCGGCGCCCTGTGCGGACCTCCGCGGGGAACGACGGCTAGTCGCGGTGCTCCCCGGCGGCGACGTCCTGGATCTCGGGGAGGTCGCTCTCGTCGGTCGCCGCCTCGATGACGTTCTCCTGCGCCTCGTCGGCACCGTCGACCGGCTCGGCCGCGATCTCCGGCAGCGGCTTCGGTCGGGAACCGAAGACGAACTTCGCGCCCTCGCCCTTACCGGTGCCGTCCCAGTTCTCGACGTCCACGGTGACGATCTCGCCGGCACCCAACTCGCCGAACAGGATCTTCTCGGACAGGTGGTCCTCGATCTCCCGCTGGATCGTCCTACGCAGCGGACGGGCACCCAGCACCGGGTCGAAGCCGCGGACCGCCAGCAGGCTCTTCGCGTCCTCCGACAGTTCCAGACCCATGTCCTTCTCCGCCAGTGCGTTGCGCACCCGGCCGGTCAGCAGGTCGACCATCTGGACGATCTGCTCCCGGGTGAGCTGGTGGAAGACCACGATGTCGTCGATACGGTTGAGGAACTCCGGGCGGAAGTGCTTCTTCAGCTCGTCGTTGACCTTCGACTTCATGCGGTCGTACTGGGCGTCCTCGTCGGCCTCGCCGGCACCGGAGAAGCCCATGCCCACGGCCTTGGAGATGTCCCTGGTGCCCAGGTTCGAGGTGAAGATCAGGACGGTGTTCTTGAAGTCCACCATCCGGCCCTGACCGTCGGTGAGACGGCCGTCCTCGAGGACCTGCAGCAAGGTGTTGTAGATCTCCGAGTGCGCCTTCTCGATCTCGTCGAAGAGGACCACGGAGAACGGCTTACGCCGCACCTTCTCGGTGAGCTGGCCGCCCTCGTCGTAGCCGACGTATCCGGGAGGTGCACCGAACAGCCGCGACGCGGTGAACTTGTCGTGGAACTCGCCCATGTCGATCTGGATCAGCGAGTCGTCGTCGCCGAACAGGAACTCCGCCAGCGCCTTCGACAGCTCGGTCTTACCGACACCGGACGGGCCGGCGAAGATGAACGAACCGCTCGGACGCTTCGGGTCCTTCAGCCCCGCACGGGTACGACGGATCGCACGGGAGACCGCCTTGACCGCGTCGTCCTGGCCGATGATCCGCTTGTGCAGCTCATCCTCCATGTGCAGCAGCCGCGTGGACTCCTCCTCGGTGAGCCGGACCACGGGGATGCCCGTCCAGGTGCCCAGCACCTCGGCGATCTGCTCCTCACCGACCTCGGCGACGTCGTCGAGCTCTCCGGCGCGCCACTGCTTCTCCTTCTCCGCACGCTCCTCGGTGAGCTTGCGCTCGTCGTCGCGCAGGGCGGCCGCCTTCTCGAAGTCCTGGTCGTCGATGGCCGCCTCCTTGGCGCGACGGACCTCGGCGATCCGGTCGTCGACGTCCTGGATCGCCTTCGGGGCGGTCATACGCTTGATGCGCATACGCGCACCGGCCTCGTCGATGAGGTCGACGGCCTTGTCCGGCAGGAACCGGTCGTTGATGTACCGGTCCGACAGCCGCGCCGCCGCCGCGAGGGCGCCGTCGGTGATGGAGACCCGGTGGTGGGCCTCGTACCGGTCACGGAGACCCTTGAGGATCTCGATCGTCATCTCGGCACTGGGCTCGGGAACCTGCACCGGCTGGAAACGGCGCTCGAGGGCCGCGTCCTTCTCGATGTGCTTGCGGTACTCGTCCAGGGTCGTCGCACCGATGGTCTGCAACTCGCCACGGGCCAGCTTCGGCTTGAGGATGCTGGCCGCGTCGATCGCGCCTTCGGCGGCACCCGCACCGACGAGCGTGTGGATCTCGTCGATGAACAGGATGATGTCGCCGCGCTGGTTGATCTCCTTGAGGACCTTCTTCAGCCGCTCCTCGAAGTCACCGCGGTAGCGGGAACCGGCGACCAGCGACCCCAGGTCCAGCGAGTAGAGCTGCTTGTCCTTGAGGGTCTCCGGCACCTTGCCGTTGACGATGTCCAGGGCGAGGCCCTCGACGACGGCGGTCTTGCCCACACCGGGTTCACCGATGAGGACCGGGTTGTTCTTGGTACGGCGCGAGAGCACCTGCATGATGCGCTCGACTTCCTTCTCACGGCCGACGACCGGGTCCAGCTTGCCGTCCTTGGCCGCCTGGGTCAGGTTACGGCCGAACTGGTCCAGGACCAGCGAGTTGGACTTCTGGCCGGGCTTGCCGCCCGAACCGGAGTCCGCGGACTGGCCGACACCGGCGGTGGCGGGCTCGTCCGGGGCGGACTCGGGCTCGGTGCCCTCGTAGCCCGACAGCAGCTGGATGACCTGCTGACGCACCCGGGACAGGTCCGCGCCGAGCTTGACCAGCACCTGTGCCGCCACGCCCTCACCCTCGCGGATGAGGCCCAGCAGGATGTGCTCGGTGCCGATGTACTTGTGGCCGAGCTGCAGCGCCTCACGGAGCGCCAGCTCCAGGACCTTCTTGGCCCGGGGCGTGAACGGGATGTACCCGCTCGGCGGGTGCCCGCCGGTGCCGATGATGTCCTCGACCTCGGTGCGCACGGCCTCCAGGGAAATGCCCATGGATTCGAGAGCCTTGGCGGCGACGCCCTCACCCTCGTGGATCAGCCCCAGCAGGATGTGCTCGGTGCCGATGTAGTTGTGGTTGAGCGCGCGGGCTTCTTCCTGCGCCAGGACGACGACCCGTCGCGCACGGTCGGTGAACCTCTCGAACATTTGCTCTCCCTCGCTTCAAGGTCCGGATGTGGGGACCACCTTAGTGACTCGGCGTCCCCACGTTGAGTCACTTTGTACAACGGCGCCTCTCCTGAGCTTGTTCCCTGGCCCACGACCCCCTCCTGACCCCACTTCACCCCAGGTGAGGGGCGGTTTTTTATGCGGCCGGCGAGGTTGTACGCCGTCAGCGAACAGGCGTTTTCCCCCTCACCGGCCCCGCAAACAGCTATTCCGGCGAAACGAACCATTTTTATCTGTAACCTGTCATACATGACCCGGTCCCGAGAGCGGACTGTCACACCACACGCTGGAACCTCAGCCCGAGACAAAGGAGCACCATGAGCGGATCCGAACCCGCAGTCACGCTGAAACAACTTCCGCAACTCGCAGAAGGAGCCATCCCCCTCTTCAAGTCCGGTGTCTTCGGCGCGATGGGCCCCGTCGCGGCGGGCAAGGCCCTGAAGGCGATCGCCCAGTGGTCGTTCACCCCGGCGGGACTGCTGGCGATCGGCGCAGCACAGGACCCCCACCACACCGCGATCCTCGACGACGCAGGCTCCATCACCTACGGCGAACTCCACGACCAGACGAACAAGCTTGCCGAGGCGCTGTACCGGACCGGGGTCCGCGAACGCGACAAGATCGGAATGCTCAGCCGCAACCACCGCGGGTTCATCATGACCCTGTGCGCCCACGGCCGCCTCGGCACCGACATCGTCCTGTTCAACACCGGCGCCTCGGCCGAGCAGACCCGTGCCGTCATGAAGGAGCAGAAGATCGACCTGCTCTTCATCGACGAGGAGTTCATCCCCCTGCTGCCCAAGGGCTTCGACGAGTGCCCGGTGATCATCAACTGGGAGGAGGACCACGACACCGCCGCCGCCCCCCTCTCCGAGGAGGAGCGTGAGGCCCGGGCCGCCGACATCGAGTACGCCAGTAACGTCTCCGACGCGCAGAAGAACGAGGACCACGCCACCAGGAACCCGGACTGGCCGACACTGACGGAGGTCCTGCGCACCGGACCGGCCGAGTCGAAGATCCCGGCACGCCCCCGACGCGGGCGCACGATCATCCTGACCTCCGGCACCACCGGCACCCCGAAGGGCGCCCGCCGCCCGGAGCCGAAGACCTACCTGCCGGCGTCGTCCATCATGTCCCGGATCCCGCTGAAGCACCACCGCGGCTACTACGTGCCGGCGCCGATGTTCCACCTCTGGGGCTTCTGCCAGATCCAGCTCGGGCTGGCACTGCGCGCGACGTTCATCCTGCAGCGCAAGTTCTCGCCGCGTGCCGCGGTGAAGCTCATCGAGGCGAACCGCCCGGCGAACATCGCCATCGTGCCGACCCAGCTCCGCCGCCTGCTCGAGGCCGTGCCGGAGAACTTCAACCCGGGCGTGAAGTCCATCGTCGCCTGCGGCGAGGCGCTCCCGCCCCGCGTCATCCGGGACACGCACGAGAAGTTCGGCAAGGTGCTCTACAACCTCTACGGGTCCACCGAGATCAGCTGGGCCTCGATCGCCCAGCCCCACGAGCTCGAGGAGCACCCCACCACCGCCGGCAAGCCCCCGATGGCCACCGTCCTGAAGATCGTCGACGACGAGGGCAACGAAGTGCCCGAGGGTGTCGTCGGCCGTGTCTTCGTCGGCAACGACCTGCTGTTCGAGGGCTACACCCGGCCCGGTGTGGACAAGGAGAACCTCAACGGCCTGGTCTCCACCGGTGACCTGGGCTACTACGAGGACGGGCTGTTCTACCTCGCCGGGCGCAGCGACGACATGATCGTCTCCGGTGGTGAGAACGTCTACCCGCAGGAGTCCGAGGACGTCATCTCCGACATGCCCGAGGTCTACGAGGTCGCTGTCCACGGTGTCGAGGACCCCGAGTTCGGGCAGGCGCTCGCCGCCTACGTCGTCCTCAATGACGAGGACAAGGACCGCGAAGGTTTCGAGGAGCGTGCGAAGGCCGCCGTGAAGGCCAAGCTGGCCCGCCACAACGTCCCGCGCTACTTCGTGTTCATGGACGAGCTGCCGCGCAACGCCGTGGGCAAGATCGTCCCGCGCGAACTCCCGGCGGTCGACAACGGCATGGGCACCGACGCCGCCTAGCCCCGGCGTCCCCCACCGGGCCCGGAAGCGGCCCAGAAGCGGCCCGCAGACACACTGTCTGCGGGCCGCTTCGTCGTGTGACCGACCGGGGACAGTGCCTGCCCGGATTCGAGTATCCTCCGTGGTTACCACCGTCAGCCCTCCTCCCCAGCCGGAGTACACGATGACCCCAGACCACCGGAAACCCAGGCCCAGCGTGCTGCTCGTCATCGGCAGCGTCGTGCTCACCGTCCTCGCCATCCCCGGCGGGGTGTTCATCGCCCTGTTCATCCTGTCCCTCCTGCTCCGGATCTGAGATCAGGCGGGCGGCAGAGGAGACCCCCGTCGTCACGCCAGTGCGACGGGGGTCCGGTACAGCGACGACGGCTGGCGGCGTCGCCGGGTGTTCCCGGTGCACGTGTCGGCCGACACCGGGAACGTTCCACTGTGCGCGACCATGGGACTGGAGGCGCCGTGCCGATACTAACCAAGACAGTTGCCGGGTGATCGTGGTTCACCCCCGTCCCGAGCCCCCGGCGACTGTGGTGCGGGGCGGTGTGAACAGCGCAGAACGGCCCCCGGTCGAAGGTGACCGGGGGCCGCGGCAGTCGCGCTGCTGTGCTACTTCAGCTGTGCGGAGGTGAGCTCCAGCTCACGGCGTGCGACGACCAGCTGCTGGATCTGCTGGGTGCCCTCGAAGATGTCGAGGATACTACAGGGGGTGCAGTTCACAGCTCCGCCGCAGGTCAACCGGGTCGCCTGGAACGCCTGACAGCGCCTTAAAGGTGCGGAACGCGATCTGGTGCGGGATGGATGCGGGATGAACATGCCCCCTCCTTCGCGCCGAGGACGACGAAACCCCTACCGACGCTGCCAACCACATAGCGCACGGAAGACTCCCGGGCCGGCCGAAGGTTAGACCGCGATCATCGCGGCAGCTCCTACAAGGTGGCGGTCAATCCGTCACATTGTCGAGCATCAGGGCCGGTGTCAGGAAGAGTCGACGAGCGGTAGACCACAGACACCGGCGCCGCCCCGTTAGAGAAACACTCCTCTTCCCCAAGACTCGCTAGCCAAGCGAAGTGTCGGCGAAGTTGCATGACGAATCTATGCCTTCGGCGGCACCGCATTCTTTAGAAAAGCCAGTTGTTCCTCAATGATATTCGAGAACAATGGTTCGACATAAGGGTCGAAATGTCCGCCCTTATGAACATGGATTGTGGAATCTGGAATCTTGAGTGCAGCTCTTAAGGCTACTCTGGCAGGAGTTACTGCATCCTCGGACATTATTTGAACCAGCGCTGGGCAACGAATGTCTGCAGCATTCCTCGCCGGCGAGTACAGTCCGATCCGCACCAGAATTCGAGCGGCCACCGTCTCCGGGTAGTCGCCGTGGGAGAGCCCGGACGCCTCGAGCATTCGGTCTAGTCCGAGCATCGCGTCGGGTGAACTCATGACCGCGACTTCCCCCGGGTGTCCGACAGAGTTGATGTACCTCGGCTTTCGGCGGAAGATGGCCCTAATCTGGTCCTCCATGGCCAGCGGAGCTACACGCAACGCGTTGCGCAATCCAGTGGCCCGCACGGCAGCAGGCCCGCTTACATGCGGAACCTGAGCAATAACCGCTGCGAATCCCTCACCACTGCCCGCCAAGCTCAGAACATGCCCACCTGCGAATGAAGTCCCCCACCCTACCAGTTGGGCCGGATCCACTCCGTCAAGCGAACGCGCATATGCGACGGCATTCCGCCAATCTTCATGCTGCTTCGCAATGTCCAGCAATTGTCGTGGCTCACCTTCGCTTTCGCCGAAATGGCGATAGTCAAACACGACCACCGTATAGCCTGCTCGGACGAAGGCTTCGGCGTACACGTACAGTGCCACGGCACGTGGTGTGCCGAACCCGTGCGCCATCACCACCGCGGGCGTCTCTGCACTGCTGTTAGTCGGACGGAACACGGCGACAGCGCAACGCGTCCCTCCTGAGGTAAACCATTCATCCGAACGGGTGTAGGCGGGGCTTTCGGGGGCTATCATGCTGGCCTCTTCCTGGTGGGGGAGTGTCGCCAAGTCGGGACGAGGCAACCTTCTTGATTAACGTTCAAGAACCATAGCAGCCTCTTGATCGTCATTCAAGGTATAGTTGCAACGTGCCTCGTAATCGCTATCCCATCGACCGCGCCGAGAAGAGAGACGAGATCCTTGCTGCTGCAAGGGGCCTGTTCGCCCGCGTTGGTTTCGCGGGCACTACGATGGGGAAGGTGGCGGAGCGGGCGGGAGTCACCACGAACACGATCTACTGGTACTTCAGTGACAAGGACAGCCTCCTCGTGGCGGTGCTCGACCAGGTCAACGATGCAACGCTCGACCACTTCCGGAGCATGCAGCTCCCAAGCCTCGTTGATCGGATCCTGTGGGTTGTCGCGGGCCTTGAGCGATATCGACGTCTTGTTGAGGCCGTCCATTCCCGGCTGGAGGTGTCATCGCGTATCAGCGAATGGCACGATGGGTTCCACTCGACATGGGAGGGGCTGCTCGCAAAGCTCCTGCGAGAAGAAGGCTTACCGATCGACGAGGTGCCGACGATGACACGCATCATTGTGATGGTCATTGAAGGCATGCTTACACATCAGCACGATAGTTCAGATAGAAGAGCGATCCTCGTGTTGCTTCTTCGGCCCCTGGGTTGAGCCCAGATTCGGTCGGAATCCGGGTGGGGAACCCTCGCCCGAGGGGAGGGCAGCGCGCCGAGGTCGAACCAGGGATGTCGCTGGGATGGGTAGGGTCCGCGTCGTCGAGGGCTCTGCAATGGTGAGGCGGGAGACGGGGCTGCCGTAGACCCGCGGTTACCGCCCGGCTGGGCCCCGCCTCCCTTGTCGGTCAATCTACCGACTCGGACGCCGTCTTGCCCCTGGCGTATCCGGCGCTCGAGGCAAGCCAAGTACCGCGCACCGAAGCGGAGGAGCGAGGGGCAAGCAAGGGCGACGAACTGCACGCTACATACACGACTCCACGGGGCTCGCCCCTCACACCGACCACGTTACCCTGCTTCTCCCACGTGTTCCCCTGGAACAGAGAAAGCCCCCGCACCGAAGTGCGGGGGATTCTAGTCGCTACCGCGACTTAGGCACCGGTGATGGAACCGGTGATGAGGTCCAGGCCCTTGGACAGGAACTCGGAGATAGCGGTAACGATGGTGGAAACGATGTCCAGCATAGTTTTTTCCTTTCGGTAGAGTGAACGATTGATGTGCAATGAGGGTGTTCCCTCGGCACTACAGCCACACTACCGAGACGGCGCCCAGGATCGTTACATGGCGGAATGAAACCTACCCCCGGGGGTACATTCGTTCGCCTAATGAACCAAGAAAGCGCACCTCGGCGGGGGTTATCCGCTGAGGTGCGCTTCCTTCTTCGAAAGGGACCCCATGCTGGAGGGCCACGACCGGAGGTCATCACTCCGCCCGGTCTGCCACTACAGTATCCCACCCCAACACACTCAGGAAAGACCGGTACCCCCAGGGGTGTTTCCGCTGTTCACCTCTCAGGTTTCCAGGTCGTCGTACAGCAGCGAAGGTAGCCGCGGCCATGACGCCTCGTCCGGGTGCGCCGCCCGCCAGTCGAGGACATGAGCCCGCCAGGTGCGGTTCTTCGACTGCTCCGACCCCAGGTCCGCCCGCAGGTCGAACAACTGCGACTGCGGCGTCGTCACCCGCTCAGGCAGCCTGTCACCCCGTTCCGCAGGCTCTGGATTCGTTCACTCTCGGCGTGTGGCGCCGATGCTTTCGCATCGACTCAGCCCTGTTGGACGTCGCTCGGCTATGAACTTCGGCCACCGAGAATGAGCACGAGCAGAGGGCGGGAGGTCAGCGCTACAAGTAGAGATCCTGTCGACTCGCTACCCCTATTGCCACGCGGGAATGTGCAGATGGGGCAAGAAAAACGTCCTGACTAGGAAAAACTTTCACACTGGGCTAGCATCCGTAGGAACGAGAAGTGCAGTACCTGAAAGGATGATCGTCGTGAGTACCTTCACGGTCGAGGACATCGCTGTCGCAGCGCACCACAAACTCGGGCTCGATGTCGCACGAGCGGAGGAGATCCTTGGCGCTGAGATTCGCAAGATTGAAAGACGTGAGTCCAGGCGTATTGACCCGGAGGCGATCGGAGAACACGACACTAGCGTGTTAATCGACGCCATCGAGATTACGCAATACGATGTCTTGACCGACTGCATGAGCAGGCTCGCCCGGGCTGCCCGTGATAGTGAAGCTTCGGTTGCAGCCCGTGATGTTGCGGTGTTCGACGCGCTGTCTGCTGGAGCCACGTGGCCCAGTGTCATTAGCGTCACCGGGCTCTCGCGTTCTCAGGTAGCTGAGATTCGGAAGGTTGGCAGAGCGTAGCTGGTTAAAGTCACTGCTCGAGTGGCCGCGAGGAACTCCCCGTGTGCGGTCCTGCTACGCCACAGGGGGATCCCGCTTTGTACGGGGAGGCCCCCGCCGCCAGCGTGGCGGTGGGGGCCTCCGGGGAGCAGCCGGCCGGAGGCCCCCACCGCGCACCCGGAGCACACGAAGGAGAACCATGAGCCGCCGCGGCGAGTCGTACCTGGTGGGACTGATCGGGGACGGCATCACCGCCTCCCTGACGCCCCCGCTGCACGAGGAGGAGGCGGACCTCCACGGCC